>JAGCVH010000103.1 GCA_017962495.1 Bacteroidaceae bacterium | reverse complement strand
TATTATAATATATAAAATATTATATATTATAATAAGATTTAGTAATCAACCCTTATCTGCTAAGGTCGAAAAAGCTTATTGTAACGTTTTTGCGTTTTTGCGTTTTCATCACTAACCAAAAAAAACTCTCCGAAGAGGGGCTTTTTGGTTTCAATTCTTTTCACACTGCACCTTGCGCAGGCGAAGGTCTTCTACCTCCTTACCTTCACAGTATGTCCGTCCTTGTAGCGAATGATGATGATGCCACGAGTGGGACGGGCAAGGCGAACGCCGTTGATGCTGTAGTAGCCTTCAATCTCGGCAGAGGCGTCGTCAAGGGCAATGATGCCGTCGATGAGGGCCTCAGAGATGCGGAAGGTGGAACCGTCGTCAGTAGGACTGGCGCCGTCGTCCCAGAACTTCAGGTCGCCATTGTTTCCGCCCTACTGGTTGATGCAGCAGTTGTCGGTGCCAGGCACACGAAGTGCGAAGCCGTCGCCGTTGGGCAGGAGGTCCCAAGCGAAGTTGCCAGGACGCATGACTGCGTATTCACCATCGCGTGAGAGTGTCTGGTCGAAGCCCGTGGAACGGTTATAGACGAGCACCTGATAGGGATTGCCACCGAATGCCCAATGATATTCGGCTGTTCCAAGTGCATCGTTGTCGGCCATATAGGGATGATAGGGTTCCATATCCTGCACGCCTACAAAGTATCCGCTGCGGATGTTCATGTTGTACCAATGGGCATCGGCCTCAGAGGTAGAGAACTCGAAGGGACCACTCCACTCTGCCGTGTAACGGACGGTGACATTGCGCGTGACGGTGGAAGGCGACGTGCCTGTCTTCACAAGGGTGATGAAGGCGTTGCTGAGCTCGGCTGGGGCATCGGGCAATGGGTCGCCACTAAGCACTTCCCTGGTGGCAGTTGCCACGACAGAACCGTTCCAGCGCACCTGATAGGTAACGACATACGGACACGGGGCGAGGGTGAGCGTACCTTCGACATAGGTTATCTCGTAATTGGGTGCTACGCCTCCACTGACGCGGATGGGATAGGTGCCAGCCTTCGACGATGTAGTGGCTGTGACACGTGCCGTGGGCAGGGTGGTGAACGCCGTCTCGGGAGTATCGCCATTGCGGAAGCCGTCGTAGGTGAGTGTGAACTCGGGGATGGGGCTGCCTTCCATGCCTGTAGCGTCCTCAGCTCCTACGGTCAGAGGTGCGCGGGTGATGGTGAGCGTGCCCGCCACAAAGGTCATGCGCTGGTTGCTGACAGTACCCTGTTCTACTATGATGGGATAGGTGCCAACGGGCGACTTGGAGGTTGCCGTCGTGTAGATGCTGGGAGTGCCCAGAATGGCGGCACCCAACGTGGTATAAGTGAACTTGGGCAGGGGATCGCCATAGGCCATCGTCTTGTCGTCGGCTATGATGGTGAGCATCTCGCCCAGAGCCTCGTGAATGCGGAAGGTGGAACCGTCGTCGCGAGGACTATTGCTGTCGTTCCATACCTTCAGCGGACCACCATTGCCACCAAACTGATTGAGGCAGGTGTAGGCAGAGCCTGGCTCGCGCAGGACGAAGCCGTCGCTGTTGGGCAGGAGGTCCCAGGCATAGTTGCCCGGACGCATGAGGCCGTATTCGTTCGCGAGCGTCAACGTCTGGTCGAGGCCTGTCTTGCGGTTATAGACGAGCACATGGAAGGGGTCGCCACCAAATGCCCACTGGTATTCAGGCGTGGTGAGTGTCTCGTCCTCATAGACAAACTGAGGATAATAGGGTTCGTCCTCGCTCATACCCACATTGTAGTTGCTGCGAATGGTCATGTTGTACCAATGGGCATCAGTGATGGAGTTGGTGAACTGGAAGGGTCCCGTCCACACGGCCTCGTAGTTGATGACCACATCTTCCTCGATGGTAAACGGCAGGTTATCAGGCGTGTTAACCGTCACGAAGCTGTTGGTCCACTCTTCAGCAGGCTGTGGCGGTTCAGAGCCATAGGGCACTTTCACGACTTCAGATGCGATGACCTTGCCGTTGAACATGAGTTGGTTGGTGACCTCTGCGAGTCCGCTCTCAGCAAGTTCCAGTGCCTCGGTGGGGTCAAAGTCGCCTGCCTCCTCTATCTTCCAGCGGTTGCCCTGGTCGGCAGTACTCCAACTATTGATGACCATGTGCGCGCTGTTATTATTAAAGTAATAGGTATCGCCCCACTCCGTCTGGACGGACATCATGTAGAGGTATTCGCCATCGGGCTGAGAGGGGTTGAAAGTGATGGCCGTACCGAGCTGGCTTACCCAAGTGCCGTTGTTCACGTAGTGGAGATATTGCTTGGTGACGGGGCTGTAGAGGAAGTTGCTGCCACCGATGTTGATGATGGCGAAGAGGTGGTCTTCCTCGGGTGCATCCTTACGCGACTGACCTGCCTCGATGGACGTGTGGTCCTCGCTCAACACGAGATCGCCTCTGCGACACGAAATCTTGTAGAGTTTATCGTTAGCAAACTCGATGGGGTCGGTAGGAATGGGCATATCGGGACGCACGCCGTTGACGAGGTCCTCGTAGATCTTTTCCGAGCGCGCCTCGAGCCAGTTGGCGGCTTCTATCGCTTGCTGAGCATAGTTGGTGTTGTCGCCCCACATCTGTCGGTTCGAGTCGAAGGAGTTGCGGGCAAAGTCGTAATAGTCCTGACAGTACTCCTTCAGTTCTTGGAGGTCGTTCTCCATGAACTCTTCCCACAGCGTGCGGTAAACGCCGTCAATGGGTGCATACTTGAAGCGCAAGTCGCGTATGAAGTCGCGCACCTCGAAGGCAGGCATATCGAGCCAGTAGTTGCTGGTGGATTCGTTCGCGAAGTAGTTGCCGTAACGCTCGTATCCGAAGCACCAATCGAGGTCCCAGACCGGTCCAAAGACATACTTGCTGGTGTCGCTCTCGAAACTCTCGCGATAGCAGAAAGTGCTCTTCGGGTGGTAGAATTCGTAGTTGAGCGTAATTTCGTTGACCATCATGAAGCGAACGAGTTGTTCGATATCGACATACTTCGAGATGTCCTGATTGCGATAGAGCGCGGTGAGGAATTTATTGAAGTGCGACTCGATGTCCTCAAGCGTCAACTTTGTTGTACCCTCAGCAAACTCGGGTTCCTTAATGTTGATGGGCAGGTTGTAGGGTTGCGAACGGAACTTCTGTCCCTCAGGCTCGTCGTAGTAAGAGTCGAGCTCGAGCAGGGCGGCGGCGGACTCATCCTCGAGGTCCACGCTATTGTTGGAGAATCCTATCTTCTCCGTGAAGTTGTAACTGCCTCGGTACTCTCCGTTGAGATAGACATCAACGGGGATGATGTGGTTGGCGGCAGCAGCCTTCATCAGGTTGGCGGCCTTCATACCGATGGCGTTCGACATCAGCGAACCGCGCTGGCCGTTAGCGAGCAGCACCCACGACTTGCCCTTCGTCATTCCCAGAGGCTTCACCTTCTCGTCGAACTTTAGGCGATAGGGTTTCTTCGCCCAACCCCAACTGCTGTTTCCGCGTCCGCGAATCTGCATGGGAGTGGTGTCCATAGAGGGGAATATGCCGCGTCCGTCGATGGTGATTTCGGCGTTCTTGTATTCCGTCTTGCTGGTGATAGCTTGACCATCCTCCGTGTTGATGTAGATGCGAGGCACATCGGCGCGGTCGGTAAGCCAATCGACATGAATGCGGACGGCACGGCCGTAAGGTTGCATCGCATAGTCGCCCTTGTCCTCAGTGGGCAGAAGCATGGTAATGCCCGGGCGAGTAACCACATAATAGATGTCCTTGTCGAAGCGCAAGCGTGATACCTTGCTCGACTGCAGAACTCCATCGACATACACCTCTACCCCATCGTCGGGCACCTTGAACGAAGGCGTCAGGCGCTTTCCGATGGCGGCAATGGTGACGAAAACGGTGTCGTCCACCATCTCGCCAATGGCGTCGGTAAAGAGTTGGTCGTTGAACTTATTGTTGAACTTAAACGATTCGAAGGTGGGGAAGTCGGTGGGGGGTTCCTCGCTTGTAGATGCCACTTCAGAAAGGCTGTAGGTGAAGGTCTTCCCGATGTTGGTAGAGATGACTAGTTGTCCGTTCTGCTGCGTATAGGAGGTGATGTACTCCAACGGATAGGCCTCGATGCGTCCATCGGTGAGGGTTACATGCAGGGCAGAGGGGAAGGCGAACGGAGTCGTGGTGGGCTGATCGGGGTCGTCGCCCGGATCGGTACCAGGGTCGTCGCCTGGGTCGGGCTCGTCGCCTTTCTTGTGGAAAACCACCATCTCGTTCCAACCTCTCGAGCCTCCTGCATAAGTGCCCATGAGACCTGCGCCGTCACGCAGATTCCAATAATAGAGTTCGTCGTAGAGACTCTGAATGCAGAAGGAACCATCGCCGTTGTCAACGATGTTCCAATACTCTGAGTGGTCCTCGGTGGGCTCGTCGGCAAGCGTCATGTACTTGTAGTACTGGTCGTCGCGGTCGTAAGTGAATATCAGATACTGACCACTGGCTTCGTTGCGGAAGGTGTAACCCGAACGGGTGTTGGTGATAACCCAATAGGCATCCTCCGTCTTCGTCTGTCCGTCAGTCACATAATAGATGTAAGGATCAGCATCGTGGTAGGCACCCAGACCCAGGTAACCAAACTTTGTGGCGTTCGAAATATAGTAAACGCCGTCTGCAATGGGTGCATCAGCAAAGAGGGCTGAAATGCATCCGAACAAACATAATATGAATGTAATAAAACGCGTCTTCATGACATCATTATTAAGTATTCGTGCACTAAAAAGTGCACAAAGGTAGTGTTTTTTTCAATAGAAAACATAAAAATTGCAAGAAATTTTGAGATGAGGGGATATTGGCACGATAATTGTTAAGGTGAAAATTAGACACATTACGCCTATGATGATTAGTAAAAGATTCTCACCAGAAGTGACCGCCGTGCTCTCCCTTAGTCGCGACGAGGCACTCCGATTATATAATGACAAAGTGACACCTGCCACTATGATGCTCGGCATCTTGAGACAAGGACATAGCCACGCACTCGAGGCACTGAACAACCTCGGGGTGGACACCTCACGCCTGCGCCAGCAACTGGAGCAGGCAGCACTCAGGCAAAGTGGCAATGCAGTACCTGCCTCTACCGACGAATTGGCATTCGACCCAACTGCCAACCGCATCATGAAACTGAGTGTACTGGAGTCGGTGGTAACAAAGAGTGAAACCATCGATGTGATACACCTCCTGCTGGGTATCCTGCGCGAAGCCGAAAACGAGGCAGCAAAGGCATTGGCAGAACAGAATGTCACCTACCAGAACTTCTCACACACGCTCTTTCCTGAGCGCGAGGTGCAGGACGGATACGGCTTTGCCGAAGACGAGGACGACGATGCCGAGGACGGCGAGGAGATGAGAGGCGACAAGACGAAAGTGAGATATGACGAAAGCGAAGGCGACCAAACGCCCGTGCTCGACAAGTTCGGAACAGACCTCACACAAGCCGCTTCACAACACCTGCTCGACCCCGTAGTCGGACGCGAACAAGAGATAGAACGCGTGGCACAAATTCTTTCGAGAAGAAAAAAGAACAACCCCATCCTCATCGGCGAACCCGGTGTGGGCAAGAGTGCCATCGTGGAAGGTTTGGCTCAACGCATCGTGGAGCATCGCATCTCGAGAGCCCTCTGGGGCAAGCGCGTGGTGGTACTTGACCTCGGTGCCGTCGTGGCTGGAACAAAGTATCGCGGACAATTCGAAGAGCGCATGCGAGCCATCATGATAGAGTTGCAGAAACATCCCGAGGTCATCATCTTCATTGATGAGATTCACACCATCATCGGGGCAGGGTCTGCCGCAGGAACGATGGACGCTGCCAACATGCTGAAACCCGCCCTCTCGCGAGGCGAGATTCAGTGCATAGGTGCCACAACACTCGACGAATACCGCAAGAGCATAGAAAAGGACGGTGCGCTCGAACGCCGATTCCAGAAAGTGATGGTTCGACCCACCACAACGGAAGAGACGATACACATCCTCGAAAACCTGCGTGGCAGATACGAGGAGCACCACAATGTGAAATATACCGACGAGGCTCTGCAGGCTTGCGTGCGTCTAACCGAACGCTATGTCAGCGACCGCGCATTCCCGGACAAGGCCATCGACGCGATGGATGAAGCGGGAAGCCGTGCTCACATCATGAACATTCCCGTCTCGCAAGATGTGGAGTTCATGGAGAAGCAACTCTCCGACCTCGAAGACCTGAAACAACGCGCCATCAAAGCCGAGCAATATGCTATGGCTGGCGAATACAGCGACCAACAGAAGGTGCTTTCTCAGGCTTTGGAACAAAAGCGCAAGGAGTGGGAGGCCTCATTGAAGGACGAACGACAGACAGTGGACGAAGAGGACATCGCTCGTGTGGTGAGCATGATGACCGGAATACCCGTTCAGCGTATTGGAGGCGAAGAAAACGTGAGACTGCGCAACCTGGGAGAAGCACTCAAGAAATCTGTCGTTGGTCAGGACGAAGCCATCAAGAAACTGGTGCGCGCCATACAGCGTAGCCGCATAGGACTGAAAGACCCCCAGAAGCCCATTGGAACCTTCATGTTCGTTGGTCCTACGGGTGTGGGTAAGACCTACCTAACAAAGAAGTTGGCAGAGGAATTGTTCGGAAGCGAGAAGAACCTCATACGCATCGACATGAGCGAGTATGGCGAGAAACATACCGTATCGCGCATGGTGGGTGCACCTCCGGGATATGTGGGATATGAGGAAGGCGGACAACTAACCGAGCGCGTGAGACGCCAACCCTACTCCATCGTACTGCTCGACGAGATAGAGAAAGCACATCAGGATGTGTTCAACATCCTCCTGCAAGTGATGGACGAGGGTCGCCTAACCGACGGAAACGGAACAACTATCGACTTCCGCAATACCGTGCTCATCATGACTTCGAACTCAGGCACACGCCAACTGAAGGACTTCGGACAAGGCATCGGATTTGCCACACCGGGCGACCGCAGTAAGGATAAAGAGTTTGCGAGAGGCATCGTCACAAAGAGCATCTCGAAGCAGTTTGCACCCGAATTCCTCAACCGTCTCGACGATATCATCTACTTTGACCAACTCTCGGAGGAACATATCAAACAGATAGTGGACATCGAAGCGCGTCCGCTCATCAAGCGCATCAAGGAAATGGGCTACGGACTCGTGATTTCCGACGACGCAAAGGCACTGCTAGCGAAGAAGGGTTACGATGTGCAATATGGTGCACGACCCCTGAAACGCGCCCTGCAGACACTGCTCGAAGACCCCATCTGCGAACTGCTGATGAGTGACCAGGCGCCTGCAGCCAATTCCACCCTGCGCGCTACGACCAACCTTACACCAACCCCCTCCGATGAGGGGGATAAGGCCCAGGAGGAAAAGATAGTGATTGAGGTGGCGAGTAATGAAGAGTAAAGAGACCCGTCCTCGCCTTCCCAAAGGGAAAGTGCAAGTCGAGACCTCAGGATATTCTCCTCGCCCCTCCTTGTGAGGGGAACGGGGAGGTCTTTATGAAATAGATAATTAAACATTAAATACGGAGGCCCCCGCTATCACCTCTCCATAGGAGGGGAAGGGGGAGTTTAAAATGCAAAAAGGAAACATTGGGGTTACAACTGAGAACATCTTCCCCGTAATCAAAAAGTTTCTCTATTCCGACCACGAGATATTCATCCGCGAAATCGTGTCTAACGCCATCGACGCCACTCAGAAACTGAAGACGCTGGCGGGCAAAGGCGAGTTTAAGGGTGAACTGGGCGACCTAACGATTCGCGTCAACATCGACAAAGAAGCTGGCACTATCACCGTCAGTGACCGAGGTATCGGAATGACCGCCGAGGAAATAGACAAGTACATCAACCAGATTGCCTTCTCAGGCGCTAACGACTTCCTCGACAAGTACAAGGACGACGCTCACGCCATTATTGGCCACTTCGGACTCGGATTCTACTCCTCGTTCATGGTGAGCAAGCGCGTGGACATCATAACCAAGAGCTATCAGGAGGGTGCTACGGCACAGAAGTGGTCATGCGACGGTAGTCCTGAATTCACACTCGAAGAGGTGGACAAGGCCGATCGCGGAACAGACATCGTGATGCATCTCGACGACGACTGCAAGGACTTCCTCGAAAAGGACAAACTCGAGGGTCTGCTGAAGAAGTACTGCAGCTTCCTGCCCATCCCCATCGCATTCGGTAAAAAGACGGAGTGGAAGGACGGCAAACAGCAAGATACCGACGAAGACAACATCATCAACGAGACTGAACCCTTGTGGGCAAAGAAACCTGCCGAACTGAAGGATGAGGACTACAAGGAGTTCTACCGCAAACTCTATCCCATGAGCGATGAACCCCTCTTCTGGATTCACCTCAATGTGGATTATCCTTTCAACCTCACGGGTATCCTCTACTTCCCCAAAATCAAGTCGAATCTCGACCTGCAACGCAACAAGATTCAACTCTACTGCAACCAGGTCTTCGTCACTGATAATGTGGAAGGCATCGTGCCCGAGTTCCTCATGCTGCTGCACGGCGTCATCGACTCGCCAGACATCCCTCTGAATGTTAGCCGTTCGTACTTGCAGAGCGACCAGAATGTGAAGAAAATCTCTGGCTACATTACCAAGAAGGTTAGCGACCGCCTGCAGAGTATCTTCAAAAGCGACCGTCCTGATTTCGAAAAGAAGTGGGACGACATCAAACTCTTCATCCACTACGGGATGCTCTCTGAGGACGATTTCTACGACAAGGCTAAGGCCTACGCCCTGTTAAAGGATGTTGATAACAAATACTACATACTGGATGAGTATCAGACACTTATAAAGGACAGCCAAACGAACAAGGACGACCAACTTGTCTATCTCTATGCTCAAGATCCCGAGAGCCAGTACACCTACATCCAAGCCGCAAAAGACAAGGGTTACAATGTGTTGCTGATGAATGGTCAACTCGACACGCCACTCATCTCCATGCTCGAGCGTAAGTTAGAGAAGGCTACCTTCACTCGCGTTGATGCCGATGTCATCGACCGCCTCATTCAGAAGGAAGACACAAAGCGCGAATTGCTCGAAGAAGAACGAGCCGACCGCCTTACGGCTATCTTTAACAGCCAGATGCCTCGCACTGACAAACTCGATTTCCACGTCGAGGCACAAGCATTGGGCGAAGATGCACTACCCGTTATGCTCACTCAGAGCGAATATATGCGACGCATGAAAGAGATGTCACGCCTGCAACCAGGTATGAGTTTCTACGGCGAAATGCCCGACATGATGACGCTCGTCCTCAATACCGATGCCCCCCTCATCAAGAGTGTGCTCGAGGACAGCGAGAGCGAGACGCTCGAGAAACTGCGCCCCATCGAGGCTGAAATCAAGGGACTCAGCGCCCGTCAGGCCGTACTCCGTCAGGAACAAGACAAGAAGAAACCCGACGAAGTTACACAAGAAGAGAAAGACGATCTGAAGAAGTGTGCCGACGACATACAGGCACAGCGTGAACAGAAGAATACCATCCTCTCCGACTATGGCAAGCAGAGCGATCGCGTTCATCAACTCATCGACCTCGCCCTCTTGCAGAACGGAATGCTTCGTGGAGAAGCCCTCACGCAATTCGTAAAGCGAAGCGTGGAGTTTATAAAGTAAGACTACCATCCCCTTGGGAAAGAAAGCCTTTCCATAAGCACAAACGACAAGAGCGCAATTTTTTTGCGCTCTTGTTCTTTTTTATCCTATTCTCTTTTATTTCTTTATCTTCACTACCCTACCATCGCTGTAACGAACGATGTAGATACCACTGCGCGGTGGAGAAGTGAGTTGCATACCCTGAAGGTTGTAGTAGACAACATGGGTGGGAACATCGGCAGAAAGGGAGGAAACGGCTGTGGTAACAGGCGTAGTAGTGGCTTCGAACACCCAACGAAGGCGCACGCGATCAGCATGACCATTGAAGAATTCGAGTGGCCCTCCCTTGCCGTCGGAATCAGGTTGACCAACATTGAAGCAACGATTGCCTTCTGCTGTAGCATCGAGATAATAAGCAAGATGGCCGAGGTCATTCTTGGCGTAATAGGGACGAATGGCCACAGGTGTGTCAGAGAGTGTGTTGGCAATCTGCAAGTAACTACCTGTCAACTGGTTGCAAAGTCGCACGAAGCCAGGTTCTTCAGCAGGTTCGATGGCCCACAATGCTGCACGATTGCGAGCATACGTGTTACTGCCGCCAGCATTGATTTGGTCCTCAGAAAGTCCTATGCGATAGACAAGGGAGTCCGCCACACCTGTGCGACGAATGCAATAGAGGAAACGACGACCATCGGAACTCGAGGCATTGGTGGCACTCGCATTGGGCATAGTACCATAACTATATATATTGTAGGCATACTCAGTGGAGTAACCAGCAAGGGTCATAATCTGGGACGAGAGAAGTCGGGCACGCGCCTGAGCAAGGTCTCTTGCAAGTTCGTCGACTTCGTCTTGCGTGGTGGCAGAAGTAATGCTCGAGGCAAGTTTCTCAGCACGTGCAATCAGGTCGTTGAAAGGATAGAGGAGTTCGGAAGGATATCCAAGGGTGACATCAGCCTCTGCTGATGCTGCAAACTGACGAGAGTCCTCGAGTTCGGCATTGAGTTTCGTGAGATAGAGGGTAAGGCGAGAAGCATCGACAGGCACAAAGGTGTAGAGCATATCGGCACGAGTGAGCGTGCCAGAACCCCATATCCAATCGTCGCCAAAACCGCGAGCGCGCAACTGTTGGTCCTTGTTGTCAGGACAATTGATGCGATACATGGAGATGGGTTCAGAGGTTCCTGAGAGAGCTGGCTGGCGATCGCCCACATAGTTAATGGTAAGTGTGGAAGGCTCTTCTGTGGCTAAGATGCGACTGTTGCCCTCTGTGGCAGCATTGGTGGATGTGGGATAGGTGTGAGTGCTGTGATTGCGAATGGTGAATCCTCCCTCTACGGGCGATATCTCCCAAAGGAGAGACGGGTTGTTCCAAAGATATTCTTCGGTCGAACCCAATGTGCCATTATCATTGAAAGTGAGGTATTTAGGTGCACCGTCGAGTGTTGTGGAGGAGTTGTAAGGGACGGTGGCATAGTTGAGAATGCGATAGAGATAGCCTTCAACGGGGACAAAGGTCTCTGTGCCTGCAGGCATTCCACCCGCTGCACGCATGTGTTTATCATTAACAGCTACCACGACGGAGTATCCCGACTCGGATTTCTCGGATAGCGTCTTGAGGCGAAAGAGATAGGGTTCACCTGCCTGAAGACCACCCACCTGCGTAGAGGTGGCAGTTGCGGAAAGGCGCTGTATTTCTGCATATTGCTGACCATCACTGGATTGTTCCACCACGATAGCAACAGCTTTATCGGACTCTTCATTTGTCCAGGTAAGTTCGACTGTAGTATCGTCCACAAGGCGTGCTTCGACATTAAGCGGAGGCATCAGGAAATCCACCGTCTGGGCAAGACTGTTCACATAGTTCTCAATGTTGGTGTAACCATTACCAAGCGTGTAGCCATTGGCGTCGTTGACCAACGGATTAAGGCCATGATCCGATTCCCACTCATCAGCCATTCCATCACGATCTTTGTCAGTAATACGTGCTCCGTCGGCAACATTGCCTATGCCGCCAACATCGTCCTCATTGGCTATGAAGCTTCCCTTCTTTCCTAACGATGTCAAGTGGGTAATGATGCGCTGGTCGTGAATGTCACGCACTCGTGAAGCACCAACGCCCTCAACAATGGAGGTATAGGCATGACGCGCAGTCTCGAGGTTCTGTGGACCTGTACTCTTGAGCGAAGGACTGTTCATGACAGTAGCGCCGTGGTGGTCGGTGATGAGTGTACCATTGAGCACGCCGTCGCAGTTGCCGTCGAAATAATTACCTTTGCTGTACATGTGGTCAGTTTCCGTCCAGTCATCGAAATATTTGGCAGAGCCATTAGGACCTGCAATGAAATAGTTGTTCATCAAGTCCTGATAGTTGTCAGCAGCAGAATGACCGCCAATGACACCCATACCATAGTTGTAAACGACATTGTTGTAGTACTGCAAATAGCACTTCATCTTGGGATTTCGACTCTTGTTATTTGCCCATAGGCAATGGTGAATAGTCCAGTTGCGAGTACCATCAGTGATAGCACCAAAACGCTGAGGTTCAATGCCTTCCGAGATGATGCAATACTGCCAAGTAATGTTGTTGGCATCGACGATGTGGACGTTGTCCCAAGGACCCCACGATATACTGCAATGATCCATAATCAGGTTTTCGCAGTTGTCGAGCGTAAGCGTGCATTTACTGCTGTTCACACTCTTTCCACCTCTCATGCGCAGGTATCGAATGATGACATTCTTACTATTTGAGGCTATGACGCGACCACCATAGATGGTGATACCCTCGCCTGGTGCCGTCTGTCCGGCAATGGTGACGTTACTGGCAATGGTGATGCTGGCGTTCGTGATGTCAATCACGCCTCCCACGTCGAACACCACAAAACTACCAGCCTTACTTGCCGCTTCTGCCAGCGAACCTGCTCCTGAAGGGTTGAGATTGGTCACATGAACCACATTCCCACCTCGTCCGCCTGAAGCGTATGCGCCAAAGCCCTCTGCATCGGGGAAAGCCAACTGCTGGGCATTGAGAGACATCAGGACTGTCAGAAGCAAAATTGCAAAAGATACTGTTCTTTTAGTCATATTATGTGAAATAGTTTCGTTTTCGCTGCAAATATAACTATATTTGGGGATTATTGCCCAATTCTTCGTTCATTTTCATTTGGTTTTTGGGAAAAGAATAAAAAATAATGGTAAATGGTAAACGGTAAATGGCAAATTATTATTACCTTTGTAATCGCATGCGCATAGACATCATCACTGTCTTGCCCGAACTCATTGAAGGCTTTCTCAATGAGAGTATACTTGGACGGGCTCAACGCAAGGGGTTGGTGGAAATACACCTCCACAACTTGCGCGACTACTCCACCAACAGGTGGCGCAGGGTTGATGATTACCCCTTTGGAGGCTTTGCCGGCATGGTGATGCAATGCGAACCCATAGACCGATGTATCTCGAAACTGAAGAGCGAGAGGGAGTACGATGAGATTATCTTTACCACACCAGACGGAGAGCAGTTCTCACAACCTATGGCAAACGAACTGAGTCTATGCAAGAACCTTATCATCCTATGTGGACACTACAAAGGTATCGACTATCGCATCAGGGAACACCTGATTACGAAGGAAGTGTCGATAGGTGATTATGTGCTGACGGGAGGTGAACTGGCTGCAGCTGTTATGGCCGACGCCATCGTGCGCATACTACCTGGTGCCATTGGTGACGAGCAGAGTGCCCTGAGCGATTCGTTTCAAGACCATCTGTTGGCGGCTCCCGTCTATACGCGTCCTGCTGAATACAAGGGGTGGCGAGTGCCTGAAATCCTACTCAGTGGACACGAAGCCAACATCAAGGAGTGGGAACTTGCACAAAGTCTGGAGAGAACGAAACGCCTGCGACCAGACCTACTGAAAAAGTAACACCTCACCTCTGCCCTCTCCTGAGAGGAGGCAAGAATAAGATAATGAGAGTAATAAAGCGCTCGCCCGAGCACTACGGAGCGCAAGAAATAACAAAATGGTAAATGGAGGTCCTCTCCGAATAAACCTAACCTTAAGGGAAAGGTTTGGAAAGAGGCCGTAATTGAAAAATATCATGTCAAACGACAAAAGGTTAAATCTCTACATCATCTCTGGGTGTAACGGAGCAGGAAAGACCACTGCCTCGTTTACCGTATTGCCTGAGATGCTCGACTGCCACGAGTTCGTCAATGCCGACGAAATAGCGCGCGGTCTCTCGCCATTCCATCCTGAAGGGGTGGCCATTCAGGCAGGCCGACTGATGATTGACCGCGTCATCCACCTGCTGAAGGAAGGCGAAACATTTGCTTTCGAAACAACGCTTTCGACACGCTCGTATGTGAAACTCATACAGCAAGCACAGAAACGTGGATACTTTGTCACACTGCTTTTCTTTGCGCTGGCTACGCCAGAACAGGCCGTGCAGCGTGTGGCAAAGCGTGTGAGTCAGGGCGGACACAACATCCCTACAGATGTCGTCTATCGCCGTTTCGAAGCTGGGTTGTCCAACCTCTTCAACCTCTATATGCCCATCGTTGACTACTGGGCACTCTACGACAATTCGAACATCCCCACACAGCACATCGCAAGTGGAGAACTGGGCAAGGAGCCCGTGGTGCTGGTGAAAGAAAAGTTCGAGGAATTACGAACCAAATACAAGACTGAAGATGAGCAAAAAGAAGAATGATTTCGACGTGTTGCTCATGCAGCAGCGCATCGATGAGGGAATCCTCCTGGCACAACGTCGCTTGCTCAACAGAGGTCTGCACGACGGACTTTCGTTCATCGTATGCCAAGGAGGCAGAGTGCGCGAAGTGCCGGCAAGCGAAATTAAGTGGTAATGAAAGTTAATTAATCGCTCGGCAACATCTGGAGGCGTCTCCAGAGCGAAGCGGAGAAAGAATTCAAAATATAGTATAATAACAAATAACATGATGAATATTTCGGAAAAGATTCGATACATTGGTGTTGATGATCTCGATATTGACCTCTTTGAGAGTCAATATGACGTGCCTGAAGGCATGAGTTACAATTCTTATATTATCCTCGACGAGAAAGTGGCTGTGCTCGACACCGTGGACAGGCGTAAGAGCGAAGCGTGGTGGAATAACCTTACTGAAAGTCTGCAAGGACGCGAGGTCGATTATCTCATTGTCCACCATATGGAACCCGACCATGCGGCTAACATCGCCCGTATGGCTAAGGCCTTTCCTTCAATGAAGATTGTGCTCAGTGCCGCTGCCACAAAGATGATTCCCAACTTTTTCCCCACATACGACCTTAGCAATCAGTTGCTCGTGGTGAAGGAAAGCGACACCATTGCTTTGGGCGAGCACACGCTGCAATTCATAGCCGCACCTATGGTACATTGGCCCGAGGTGCTCATGAGTTATGAGCAGAAGGAGAAAGTATTGTTTGCCGCCGATGGGTTTGGAAAGTTTGGTGCCATTTGTCATGAAAAGCGAAATGCCGACGGAACACTTGCTGACTGGGCGTGCGAGGCACGACGCTACTACTTCAACATCGTGGGCAAATACGGAATGCAAGTGCAGAACGTACTGAAAAAGGCAGCCCCACTCGACATTGCAACCATTGCCCCACTGCATGGTCCTGTGCTCAAGGATGAAGATCTGGCGAAAGCTATAAAACTCTACGATACCTGGAGCAAATACGAACCAGAGACAGAAGGCGTGTTCGTGGCCTATGCCAGCATACACGGAGGAACCAAGGAGGCTGCTGAGAAGATTGTCAAAATGCTGAAGGCCAAAGGTTGCCCCAAGGTTGCTGCGTCCGATCTAACTCGCGACGATATGGCCGAAGCCATAGAAGATGCCTTCCGCTACCCCACCCTCGTGCTCTGTGCCGCCTCCTACGACTCAGGCCTATTCCCTCCGATGCATGACTTCCTTTGGCACCTGCAGATTAAGAACTACCAGCGTCGTCGTTTTGCCCTGCTTGAAAATGGTTCATGGGCTCCTTCGGCAGGCAAGGTGATGAAGGAAATGGTGGAGAACATGAAGGATTGCGAAATCGTTGGTCCCCTTGTCACCATCAGAAGCCGCATGAAAGAAAGCGACCTGCCTCAGATGGAAGCTTTGGTGGACGCTGTGCTCAGTTAGCAAATATTAACCATTAACACATAAGAACTATGAGAAAACGCCTTTTCTCGCTCTTCGTAGCCACCCTGTTTGTCCTCGTTGCTATGGCCGAAGGACAAGTAAAGTATGTCTTCTATTTCATAGGCGACGGCATGGGGGTCAACCAAATCAATGTTACTGAAACCTATCTGGCCGCACTGAAAGGACGCATCGGCATCGAGCGCATCACAATGTCAGATTTCCCCGTCGTGGGAGTTGTCAACACCTATTCTGCCACCAACGGCGTCACAGACTCTGCTGCAGGTGGTACAGCACTCGCCTCAGGCAAGAAAACCAAGAACGGAGCCATTGGCGTGCTCGAAGACCTGGTGACTCCTTGCTCCAGCATCGCAGCATGGGCAAAGCAGTCGGGCAAGGCTGTTGGTGTAGCCACGAATGTGGCCATTACTCACGCCACACCTGCCTCCTTCTATGGTCACCAACGCCACCGCGACATGTATTACGAGATTGGACAAGATCTCTGCAAGAGCGGCTATGACTTCTTCGCTGGTGCCGACTTCCACCGTCCCTACACCAAGGAAGGCGAACCCTCTCTGCGCGAACAAGCCAAAGCTGCAGGTTACACCATCCTGACAGGCGGTTACAAAGAATACCTGAAGCGCGGACGCAAGGCCGAAAAGCTCATTATGTTCCAAAGCGACGAACAGAACAAGAAGCTGGGGAGCGACCATCTGCCATACGCCTTGGATCAGGATAAGGACGACCTGACACTGGAACAAATCGTGCGTGCTGGCATCAACTTCCTCAACAGCAAGGGCACAGACGGCTTCTTCTTCCAAATCGAAGGAGGAATGATTGACTACGCCTGTCATCGCAACGACATTGGCAATGCCATCAACGAAGTTCTTGACCTCGACAAGGCCGTCAAGGTGGCCTATGAGTTCTATCAGCAACACCCCGACGAGACCATCATCGTCATCTCTGCCGACCACGAAACTGGCGGATTGGTAATGGGTACAGGTTCCTACGAGCTCCATACCGACTTGCTCAAATATCAGACGCGTAGCATCGACGAGACGAAATGGATTCTCCAGCAGATGTATAAGAAGAACCCCAAGAAATTCACTCGCGCAGAAGTCGACAAGCAACTGCAAGCACTCCTGGGCATAGGTGGCGGCATCTCCCTCAGCGACAGGCAGAAAGAGCGCATCGACGGACGTTGGGAAGCCATCGAGAAGGCGATTGCCGAAGACAACAAGGTCAATGACCGCATCAACGACCTCTGCGATGTCTGCAAGCGCATCCTGAGCGAAGTTTCACACATCAGTTGGGCAAGTGGCGGACACAGCAATGGTTACGTTCCCGTCTATGCCGTTGGTCCTGGTACGGAAGTCTTCCAAGGTCGCATCGACAACATCGAGATTGCCCCCAACATGGCTCGTATCGCCGGCTATACAATTGATGATTAAAGGCTGCGCTTAAGTAGTGCAGAGTGCCTAATTTTTCACTTCCAAATAGGGCTTTAGGTTCAAGGGTAACAGGGCCTATGTTCAACACACTTCGAACATAGGTTCGAGTTGCCTCGAATATAGGTTCAATGCGTATCGAATATAGGTTCAACACGCCTCGAACCTAAGTTCGAGGTGAGTCATACCTTTACGAAGAGCCTATAACTTCACGACAAAATGACGAATTAAGTGCTCACGACGCTTTATTCTTCCAAAGCGCCAATGATGTCGCGCACTGACTGGAAGCCGTGCCTATCGAGATATTCTTTGATTCCCCTTACAATCTTCATGGTTACACTGGGGTCAATGAAATTGGCCGTCCCTATCTCCACTGCCGTAGCGCCTGCCAGGAGGAACTCTACAGCGTCGACAGCCGTCATGATGCCTCCTAATCCCACGACGGGAATCTTGACAGCGCGGGCCACCTGATAAACCATGCGAAGAGCAACGGGCTTGACGGCAGGTCCACTCAAACCACCAGTGCCGATGCTAAGAATTCGCTTCCGCTTTTCTGCGTCAATGGCCATACCCATGAGCGTGTTTATGAGCGAGACGCTGTCAGCACCTTCGCTTTCGACCGCCCGCGCTATCTCGGCAATGTCCGTCACATTGGGCGAGAGCTTTACGATAAGCGTCTTCGGATAAGCCTTCCTGACTGCCTTTACCACACTGCTTGCGCCTTCACATGTAACACCGAAAGCCATCCCGCCCTGACGCACGTTAGGACAGGAAATGTTGAGTTCGATGGCTGGTATGCATTCCAGTTCGGCAATGCGACTGGCTGTTTCTGCATAATCGTCGATGGTGCTTCCGCTCACGTTCACAATGACGTTTGTCGGCAGGTTCTTCACTTGCGGATAGATGTGCTCGCAGAAGTAATCGACACCTTTGTTCTGCAACCCTACGCAATTGAGCATTCCGCTGGCGGTCTCTGCCATACGAGGATAGGGATTCCCCTCGCGAGGCTTCAGGGTAGTGCCTTTAACCACGATGCCTCCCAACTGACTCAGGTCGACAAAGTCTTCGAACTCCAACCCATAACCAAACGTTCCGCTTGCCGTCATCACAGGATTACGCAAAGCTAAACCTCCAATAATTACACTTAAATCAGCCATCATACTTCTTTCAATTATCGATTATCTTTCGGGCATCAAACACTGGTCCTTCTGTGCATACGCAATGGTTGTGGCCATCAGCCAATTCCTCAACGCAGCAGAGACAAGCCCCAACGCCACAAGCCATACGATTCTCCAACGACAACTCACACTCAATGCCTCTCTCCCTTGCCAACTTTGCCACAGCCCTCATCATAGGCATAGGGCCACAAGTGTATATGAAAGAGAGAGGTGAGGAATGAGAGGTGAAGAGTGAGTGTTGCGTCACAAATCCGCGTTCTCCCTCGCTTCCGTCCTCGGTAGTCACAAACACATCGCCAATCTCACGAAAGGCATCGAGGCGAATGAGCTGAGCCTTTGAGCGAGCACCAAGCAGGAAAGTGGGCTTCACACCTTGTTCCCTAAGCCGTTTGCCCAAGAACAAAAGGGGAGCAACGCCCACGCCTCCACCGATAAGGAGTGACGGGCAGGTTGACTTTGCACAGGGAAGCGTAAACCCATTACCTAACGGCAACACGGCGTTAAGCAGGTCGCCCTCCTTGAGCGAACACAGCCACGAAGTGCCTTTGCCGACCTCCTGAACGAGGAAGGATATTTCGTCGCCTTCCACATCGTGTATGCTGATGGGGCGTCGGAGGAATGTCTCGGGATTATCGACCCGAAGTTGGGCAAACTGTCCTGGCTTGCACTCAGGCAAGCGCCCTTCTACGGGTTTAGCTTTCAGCAGTACGCATTGTGCCCCCACCCTTTCCGACAGAGTCACACGCAAATCTATAATCTTCTTCATTGTATCTCGTCAGTCAATGGTTTTCTTCACTTTGTGTTTACCACTACCATACGTCTTAGTTTCCGTTTCGCCAGGCAGTGTAACGCTCGCCGTAGCGCCTTCGGGTATTACGAACTCCCACGTCCACTGGTCGCCATCAAAACGCCAAGAACTCTTGATAACACCAGCTGCCGACGGATATTCGGCTTTGACATATCCCAAACGCTTGTCAGGAATGGGGCGCATGATGATATGGCGGAAACCAGGCGAAGCTGGATCGGACGCAATGCCTGCAGCAGACTCCCACAACCACTGGCAGACGCATCCGTAAGCATAATGGTTGAAGCTGTTCATGCCTTGTGGTCCCATACCCTTATCGGCCATATAACTGTTCCAGCGTTCCCACATGGTGGTAGCTCCGTTGTCGATGGAATAGAGCCAACTAGGGTTCTTGCGTTGGAATAGCAGTTCGTAAGCCACATCCTGCATATTGTTGCTCGTGAGCGTGGACATGAGGATGGAAGTACCAAGGAAGCCCGTTTGCAAGCATCCTCCGTGCTCGTCGAAGTTCTTACGCAGACGACTGATCATGTCCTCTTTCGCCTTCCCGCTCACCAATCCATTACGCAGAGCAAAGAGAGCTGGCGTCTGCATTGTGTTAAGGATGGGGGTCGTGAAGGTACCATCGGCCGTGAGGAAATGCTCGCGCAGATAGGCTCGGGCTTCCTCTGCCATACGTCTGTAACGCTGGGCGTCGCGCCCTGTGGCTGCTGCCATATCGCACATAGCCTGAGCATCGATAGCCCAATAGCTGGCACTCAAGTAACTCCAATACACAATAGCCTCTGGACGAGGTCCGCCATCAAAGGCTCCTCCACCACAACTCTCCAGCGGTTCGTAACTGAGCCAGTCGGCCCACTGATAGTTGCCATTCTCGCCACTTAGAGCCACATGGTCGTAATGGGTCTCGTTGATGTGATTCATATAGCGCTCCATTGCCTCCCAATTCTCATCGACTATGTCGCGGTCGGCAAACTGCTTCCAGATGGTCCAAGGGACAATGATGCCAGCATCGGCCCAACCCACACGCATCATGCCTGCATCGCCATACTGACCGATGGGCGCTACGCCTGGGAATCCTCCTTGAGGACTCTGGGTATCGCGCATATCACGCATCCATTTGTGGAAGAATTGGCGTGTATCGGCAAAGAAAGAGCCTGTCCCTGTGAACACTTGCGTGTCGGCCGTCCAACCTTGTCGTTCGTTGCGCTGTGGACAATCAGTGGGGACAGACAGATAGTTGCTGCGCATGCCCCAAAGGGTGTTAGAGATAAGTTGGTTGATGTCCTTGTTGCCTGTCACCAGTGTACCTGTCTCCATACTCTGGGAAATGCTGGTCACAGGTATCGAACAAAGGCTGCGGATGCTCACGTCGTCAGTGGCAGTGAGGGAGATGAAACGATAGCCGAAGAATGTGCTTCGAGGCGTATACTCAACATAGTTCTCCCCCGCCCCGAAGGTGTATTCGAGTCGCATATGTTTGTCGGCACTACGCAGATTGAGCCTGTGGACAGTACCCTCTGGACCATCCATGCCTCGACTCTTGGCACCATTACCATCGTTCAGCAACTCACCAGGCAGACAGGTCAGAACCGTTCCCTCCGAAGCCTTAAAAACGAAGGAAGGCACTGCAGCGGCATTCTGTCCGAAATCCACCACCAGCGTCTCGCCCTTGTGCAGAATCATGGTCTCCTTCGCATCATACTCTCGCTCCACCACAACCTTGCCATAGGCTTCATTACCAGCCCCTTCGACACGACTCCAAACGTAGGCACGATGGACAGGCAAAGCAATATCGTGGCGATGGAAAATCTCGGCGCCTTGCGAGGGTAAAAGTTCGCCCTTGAACTCACGATTTATCTCAGGAGTTGACAAGGCCTCTGGCGTATCGAATCCCATAGGCTGACGAGCATCGTAACGCTCACCCTCGAAGATGCCAGCATGCTTCACAGGACCAGCAATGCCCGACCTCCAATCGGAAGGATTAGTACCATAGCGACGAGTAGTACCGTCAGTGTAGGTGACTTCCAGCACACCGCGGAAGGCGCACTTGGTGCCCCACATTCCATTGCTGCCAGACGGGGTGATAATCTTGTCGCCCCACCAACCAGGAGTGACCTGGGCAGAAAGGACATTCGCCTCTCCCTTGCCACGATGCAACAGGGGTGTGATGTCATAGGTGAACGTGCGACGGGTCTTCAGCGGATGAGTAAAACCAGGGCGCAACACTTCTTCGCCCACAAGTTGACCATTGACAAAGAGTTCGAAGACACCCAACGACGTTGTCATCCAACGGGCTTTCGCCACTCGCTTCTCGTTATTAAGTGTCGTCATAAACCAACTGGCACCTGGGGCAGAACAATTGTTCTCGCCATCAGTGACACGACCCGTCACTACAGGAGCATCGGCCACCGAAAGCCATTCTGCAAGACCCCAAGCCTCGTCAGAAAACGCCTGCGCGCGCGCGTTTCCTTTTTCTGTTGTGTGCGTGCAAGAGACTGTCAGAAACAGCACTGCCACCAACCAAATTACGCTTTTCTTCATATTTATTTCTTTTCTTGACGGGTTAAAGTTACAAAAATATTTTCATCTCACATCGTATCAGGCAGAAAAACTAACAAGGTTGACGCTGAGCGGGGTTTATAAAAGGTTAAAGGGTTAACAGGTTGACAGGTTAAGGGGTTAAAGACGGAAGCCATTGTATCCATATCCTTATCCTTGACAGATAATCACTGCAACAGAGATACAATATAAGTCCGAATCGTACTAACAACTATTCCCCCATAATTGTCACCACCAGCCTTCGGGGACCGCCATAGTTGCGGTACTCACACAGGTAGATGCCTTGCCACGTGCCCAGCGCCAGTCGTCCCTCCGTAATGGGAATGCACAGGCTCACACCCGTAATCGCCGACTTGGCGTGTGCCGGCATATCGTCTGCTCCTTCCAGCGTGTGCGTATATTCCGCCCTCCCCTCTGGCACAATTCGGTTGAAGACCGTTTCCATGTCCGTCCGCACGTCAGGGTCGCAATTCTCGTTAATGCATAATCCACAACTCGTGTGCTTCGTAAAGATGTTCACTATCCCCGTTCGAGGAAGCGTCGGCAATTGTCCCATTATCTCAGCAGTCACCAGGTGAAAGCCTCGAGGACGAGGGCGCAATGTCAGTTCTATTTGTGTTACCATAATATAAATATAAGTCCCATTAAGTTGTTTCACCACCACAAAGATAGTGCAAGCCGAATGGAAAAGCAAATATATTTGAACTTTCCTGAGGTGAAGCCTATCTAAAGCGAAGTCTGGGATACTAGATAAAAAGCAATTCACAACTATGCAAAGCAAAAAGCATGGGGAGGAAGCACCCTCGCATTTAGTAAGAAATGTTCAGCATACATAGGTGTCGAGCTGATGACGCATAAGCGTTTATGGGATAACTCCTGCTCGCTAACAAAGAAAGACATATATCTTATGTTTGAAAGACTTAGGTCTTAACGACGAAAGACTTAAGTCTTATTGATGAAAGACCTAGGTCTTAATGGTGAAAGACTTAAGTCTTATCGCTGTAAGACTTAAGTCTTTTATGAGTTGCATATAGGCGTTCCCGCAATTACTCCTATGAATAATCGCCCTGGCTCTATCTATCAGGACGAAAAGGACAATAGAATCAGGATAGGAGGAATCATACGACAGGGCTTCACCCCCATACTCTCTACTTCTGTGAGTATATACTGGCGAGTAGCCTCATGGATACGGGGAAGCGAGGCCGTGAGAGAAAAAAAGGACAGGATGTTTGCTCAGTTGCCCAGTTCTTTGTATCTTAGTCCCCCGAAACATGAATCTGAGACAATGAAAACACCGAGAAGCTGGGTTCCCACCCTGTACTTCGCCATGGGACTTCCTTTTGTGATGCTGAACATGGTGACGACACTCATGTACAAGGGCATGGGAGTCAGTGACGCGCAGATAGCCTTTTGGACGTCACTCATCATGATGCCTTGGACGCTGAAACCACTGTGGAGCCCACTGCTGGAGATGTACCGAACAAAGAAGTTCTTCGTCATTGCCACGCAACTGCTCTCGGGTGTGCTTTTTGGCATGATTGCCCTCGCCCTGCACCTTCCACAGTTCTTTGCCGTCACCATTGCCCTGCTGGCAGTAGTAGCCCTAAGTGGAGCCACGCACGACATTGCTGCCGATGGTGTCTATATGCAGGTTCTCTCAAGCGACAAGCAAGCAGAATACATCGGATGGCAAGGAGCTTTCTACAACATAGCGAAGATAGTGGGAACGGGGTTGTTGGTGTCGCTAGCAGGTGTGCTCATCGACCACGTTGGCGTGGCACAAGCCTGGACAATAGTGATGCTGGTTGTGGCGGCACTGATGCTTTGTTTTGGTCTCTATCACATCTTCATGCTTCCCGCAACGCCTCGCATTGAGCAAAGGACCTCGATGGTGGAGTTTTGGGCTGTATTCCGTGATTTCTTCCGCAAACGACACATTGTCTATTACATCTGCTTCATCATTCTCTATCGCTTTGCTGAAGGTTTTGTGATGAAAATTGTTCCGCTATTCCTAAAAGCCGAACGAAGTGAACAAGGACTGGGATTGACTGAACAACAGATAGGACTTTGTTACGGTACATTTGGAGCGGCGGCCTTCGTACTCGGAAGCATATTGGCTGGGTACTACATTGCCCATCGTGGACTTAAACGCTCGCTTTTCCGATTAGCCTTGATCTTCAACCTTCCGTTTGTCGCTTATACGCTTTTGGCACTCTATCAACCCGAGAGCCTATGGATAATTGGTAGCGGAATCGTCCTCGAATACTTTGGCTACGGATTCGGATTCGTGGGCCTCACGCTCTTTATGATGCAACAAGTGGCACCGGGGCGCCATCAGATGGCACACTACGCCTTTGCATCGGGCATCATGAACCTTGGCGTCATGCTCCCAGGCATGATGAGTGGCTTCGTGAGTGACTGGTTAGGGTATCGTCTCTTCTTCGTGTTTGTGCTCCTGTGCACCATCCCCGCCCTTCTCATCACCTGGTTTGTGCCTTTCACCTATGAAGACTCTGAACAATCGGAATACTCCGAGTCTTCAGATTACCCGGATTGCTCAGAATAATCAAATTACTCAGAAAACCCAGAAAATAATACTATGATAAAAGACCTTAACATTATCGGAGCCCCCCTTCCCAATATGCCTTGGGAAGAACGCCCGGAAGGATGTCGCAACGTGATGTGGCGCTCACGACGCAATCCCATCATCCCACGCGACTTATTGCCCACAAGCAACAGCATCTTCAATAGCGCTGTAGTACCATATAATGACGGGTATGCAGGCGTGTTTAGATGTGATGACACAAACCGTCGTATGGCCCTGCACGTTGGCTTTAGCGACGATGGTATCAAGTGGAACATCGATCCCCAACCTCTGCAAATCGTAGGTGACTACGGCTATGACCCTCGTGTGTGTTGGATTGATGATCGTTACTATGTCACCTGGTGCAACGGCTATCACGGACCTACCATTGGCGTAGCTTGGACAAAGGACTTCCAAGATTTCCACACCCTCGAAAATGCATTCCTGCCTTACAATCGTAATGGTGTATTATTCCCTCGCAAAATCAACGGACGCTTTGCCATGCTCAGTCGACCAAGCGATACAGGCCACACACCCTTTGGCGACATCTTCTACAGCGAATCGCCCGATATGGAGTTCTGGGGTCGCCATCGTCACGTGATGGCTCCTGCTCCCTTCGAGGTGAGTGCCTGGCAATGCATGAAGATAGGTGCAGGACCTGTGCCCATAGAGACAAACGAAGGTTGGCTACTGCTCTATCACGGTGTATTGCGCTCGTGCAACGGGTATGTCTATTCCTTTGGTTCTGCCCTCCTCGATTTGGACGAACCTTGGCATGTACTTGCACGAAGTGGCCCATACCTAATCTCACCGCAGATGCCATACGAGTGCATGGGCGATGTGCCCAATGTATGCTTCCCCTGTGCTTCGCTCCATGACCCCGCAACAGGTCGGCTGGCCGTCTATTACGGCTGTGCCGACACTGTCACGGGGCTTGCTTTTGGCTACATTCCTGAAATCGTAGAATTCACGAAGCGCACAAGTATCGTGTGAACCATCTCTTTATTCAATGCTTATCGGCAAGCGGATCGACATCATTACTGGACAAATTGAAATAAGCCGACTCTTCGATGCTTTCATCTCTACTTACCATAGCGTTAAAGCGACTACGAGCACAACGCTCTGTGGAGAACATGCGCTTTGTGCCTGCTGCATCCTGACAGAAGGAAATGTGAGAATCTATCTTCATAGAAATGGCCATCGTCTCGACGTCAAGGTTGTCGGTTCCAATGAGTGAGAAGGTCCATCCGTGTTTCTTCAGCAACTCGATGCGCTGGCGAATCATCGGCAATGTCCATTCGCGGGAACTATTCTCTTCACCATCAGTGATGATGGTAACCAAGACGTTAGCACCCTCGCCTACTTGCTTCTCCACCTTAGAGATAGCACCGCCAATGGCATCATAGAGAGGAGTACAAGCATTGGGATTGTATTCATCCCATGCCAACTTACGTATCTGATCGACAGAGGCATTGTCGAGATGCCAAGTTGTGTGCTCGCTGTCGAATGTCAGTAGCGTGGTGAATTGCTCGGTGTCTGGGTACTTCTCCTGCATGACCTGAATGGTGGAAAGGGTTTCATTCATACCAGTCAGGGCCTGTTCACGGATGCAAGACATGGAACCACTCTCATCGACAATTACCAGATTGAATACTTTCTTTTTCATAACTGTTACTGTTTTTTAGATTAAACTTGCTTTTTACGAATCTCGTCTATTAGTATAAAGAAAGTTTCGAACGAAAAATTAAGGCAGATGAAAAACTTTTTTTATATTTGCCCCGAGAAAAGCAAAAAGAAAGAATATAAATGCCCAATCACAACTATACAGAGCAAGAGATTCTAAAGGGATTCAAAACGGGAGACGCCTTCTTCTTCCGTCAATACTTCTACGAATACTGTCATATGGCATACGCCATCTATGACAGGAAGTACGAATTGAGAAGTAAGGAGAACCTCGACTTCATGTCGATGGCACACCAGTATGCGCTTTATCTCATCGAACATGACTGGAAACAATTGGAAGATCATTCGCCACAAGTGAGTCTGTGCACATGGATGGTGAACGGATTCCGCTATGTTGTGCTCGATGCCCTGAAATGGTATCGAAAGATTTATGGGAACATAAGCTTCGACGAATACCTGCGCACATTCAACCTTTCATATGATTTGCGGCTCCATTTCAATCGCATCGTCCAAGAGATGTGCGACAACTGCCTCGAGCCTAATGATGCGAAACTGGTGTCTCTATTACTCATAGAAGGTTACACTATAAAGGAGGTAGCAGAGAAGATGGGCGTAACATCATCGGCCATCTCGCAACGCTACAAGAACATTCGTGAACGAGTGGTGGTGCCGTATCTGCGCAATCACTTCGATATGGATATGGACATGCAAGAGGTAATGATAGAGGAGAGCACTCCCGACTTCGACAATAACGAAAGGGGAGTTGTATTTTCCATCAGTAAGGACGACGAGATTTGGAACAGGAGTCGCTCTTCCTCGATATTTCCTTCTTCCATACCAAGCCTGCAAAGCGAAAAAGAAACCTACAATAATCTTACACATATGGAATACGACGAGAAGAGCCTGCACAAGGCAGCAAAAGAGAAAAGGACAACGCCCGATTACATTACAGAATTGGCGCCCAACGAAATATTTGTGTTTGGAAGCAACCTACGAGGAATGCATGGAGGAGGTGCTGCCTGGATAGCCTACAAGAAGTTTGGCGCCATCACAGGGCAGGGTGTGGGCCTGCAAGGACAGAGTTATGGCATTCCCACAATGCAGGGCGGCGTGGAGACAATAAAGCCATACGTAGATGAATTCATTGAATTTGCCAAGACAAGACCCGACCTAACATTCCTTGTCACACGCATTGGTTGTGGTATTGCAGGATTCGAGGATTGGGAAATATCTCCTTTGTTCGAAAAGGCTCACGAGGTAGAGAACATCGTACTACCCGAAGGTTGGTAAGAAATAACACATTCGATTACAACAAAAAGAATACGCCCACTTGCGATAAGCAGGAGGGCGTAGTTATTTAATAATTAAACAAAGTAATAAAGAAGAATACTATTTGCCAGGAAAGGTTTCAAATGTGCCATCGTCAAAGAATATGCGTATCTCAGTTATCTTACGTTGGGGCTTGTCAACAAATTTTACCACCTCACGGACAATAGGGATTCGAGGGGTGCCTCCATTAACATCGAAGTTCAATCCAGAAGAACCACTTTGAGCATCATCCCCACCTCCATCTACAGAGAACGATGAAGCAAACGCATCGTCTTCCTGATTCACGCCACCTTGGGCCGTTAAATCTTGAGGCTTAATATACATATCTCCTTCACCAAACATAAGCCACGACATGTTAAGCTTCGGGAAGCGACGATGAAGGGCTTCGGCATGATTGAGTGTAGGACTAGTACGCCCGTTGAAAATACTTGACAAAGTAGCAGGACTGATTCCTGTTGTTGCAGCGAACTCCTTTTGGTTGAGTCCTTCCTGCTTCATGATCTGGAAGATTCTGTCTTTCATCTGACGAAGTGGGGGTGGGGGTACCCCTCTGTTTCGGGTTTGTAATTCGATACAAAGTTATAAAATTAAATTTATCTAGCAAAATTTATGTATCAAAAATTAAATCAGGTGGTTTGGATTTAGTATTTACATTTCAGCATTAAGGAAACTAAAACAATAAAAAGGGAAGATTTAGGAAACGAAAAGACGAATAAGAAAACAGAAAGGCGAATACTTATAGAAAAAAGTTTAATAAAAACTTACAAAAGACTGGCAATCAATACTATTTACATAATCAAATAAACAAATATTTCGTATTATGAATATAGATGGTAAAAGCTGAACATTTATTTAAAGGAAAAGATTTAAGATAAAAATGATATAATACTGAAACCCAATGGCTTATCATTATTACGAATGCAAGGATGAATATCCATTCACATTCGAAAAAGGATGAATTCACAATGGACAATCCTAAATTGCAAAATGAATACTGAGTCCAAGCTTGCATAAATTTGGATTTTAAAACTCGAAATGCGAACAATTGTTCACAACAATGCTGAATTGCGAATATCGAATTGCAAACTTTTGAATCCTAAAGTCCAAATCGAGAAATGTGGAAAACCGAGAGATTTTGAAATACTCGCTCATTTACGAGCAAAGGGACGAATGGAAATTTCTACGCGATTCTCAGCACGCTTGTTTATGGGCTAATCCCTTTGTTTATAGGGAGATGACAAAAATATTTGACTCTTCAAGAGAAGAGCAAATAGATAAAAATTAGTGAAGAATAAAGAAAATAAGCTCCTTTAGGAGGTCTCCAGGTGTACTTCTATAGCCCCCTACCCCCTTGGATTTGGCATCAGTTTTGCGTATTTCACTTATTATACTCATAACCTTTGCACCAGAGTAAGATCGACGCGCTGGAATGATCGCTTGCCGACAAACCCATACACTCTTCCCTAAGAACTTAGCTATATCTTCGTCTGACGATGAAGGAGCGAAATATGCCATCAGCACATCAGAAAAAAAGTTAAAGAGAGCAGCAAGCGTAGGTTGGAGAGCAAATGAGCGAGGATTGCTGTCAAAATATTTTACTATCTGATTTGCCTTTAATATATCACGATTGCCAAGAGCATTCTGTAATTCAAAATTATTGAAGTCCTTACTCATTCCCGTGAGCTCTTCCACGAGTGAAGCCCCTACCCTGTTCTCGTTTTGCGGCAAAGCCATCAGGAGTTTATCCATTTCAGTTACCAGACGACTAAGGTCACTTCCCACATGGTCACAAAGCATTTGTGCTGCAGCAGGCTCAATTTCTTTCTTCTTGCGCGCCATGAAGGCATTAACGAAGCCAGGCAATTCGTTTTCGTAGAGACGTTTCGAGTCGAACACGATTCCATTTTTCTTAATCTCAGCACATAAAGAGCGTCGTGCATCCATCCTCCCATTCTTATAACAAAATATGAGGACTGTGGACGGATTGGGATTCTTCACGTAATCCGTCAGTGTATCTTTATCTTGCAAAGACTGGAATTCTCTCACCAATACGACGCGTCGCTCTGCCAACATGGGATACTGGCGTGCGATGTTGATGATATCGTTTCCTCGTGCTTCGGCTCCGTAAATAATGTCGAGGTTGAAATCGCGTTCTTCGGGTTTCAGGGCTTTGTCGGCAATATACTGACTCACCATATCGATGTAGTATCCCTCATCTCCCATCAAAAGATAGACGGGGAGGAACTTACCCGCATCGACATCCTTCACAATGTCTGTGTACTTTGGTCCTGAGTCTTTTGCTGCCATCGTGCAAGAATAGCGGGCAGAAAAGGGCAGAACGCCTCTCAGCGTTCTTGCCACCCGCGTTCATTCATCTTATTAGTAGTCGAATTTCAGATGCTTAACCGTCTTCTTATCCTGCTTAATCATCTCAAGTGCCTCGATGCCTATAATCACGTGATCCTGCACGTAGTTGGCCGTCACCTGATTGTCGCTCTCTGTGGTCTTCACACCTTCAGGCGTCATCGGATTGTCGGAGACGAGAAGCAAAGCACCAGTGGGAATATGATTGGCGAAGCCACAAGTGAAGAGGGTTGCAGTCTCCATATCCACAGCCATAGCGCGTGTCTTGCGCAGATAGGCCTTAAACTCATCGTCGTGTTCCCACACGCGACGGTTTGTGGTGTAAACGGTTCCCGTCCAATAGTCGTGACCCAAGTCTCGAATCGCACTGGACACAGCGCGTTGCATCATGAAAGCAGGCAAAGCCGGCACTTCGGGAGGATAGTAGTCGTTGCTGGTTCCTTCGCCTCGGATACCTGCGATGGGCAGTATGAGGTCGCCCTTCTGCGTTTTGGAACTAATGCCTCCGCACTTGCCCAGGAACAGGCAAGCCTTGGGATTGATTGCTGCAAGGAGGTCCATGATGATGGCGGCGTTGGGCGAACCCATGCCGAAATTGATGATGGTGATGTCCTCAGCAGTCGCCGAACGCATGTTAGAAGTGTAGTCGGGATGGGGCACACCAAAGTGGTCGCAGAAGATGTCGACGTAGTTGTTGAAGTTAGTCAACAGGATGTACTCTCCAAACTCATTCAAAGGGCGGTTTGTGTAACGAGGCAACCAATTCTGAACGATTTCTTCCTTTGTTTTCATAGCTTATCAGTTTAATACGAGTACAAAGATAGGAAATATTTTTGAAATTCTAATTTTTAATTAATTAATTTGTATCTTTGTCATCATGATGACGTTAAACCTACCCCCTGCCGAATTGCGACTAAGCCAACGCGAAGGCCATACTTTGGTGTTCGATTTTCTGCGTCGCCGCTATGTCAGGTTGACGCCAGAGGAGTGGGTTCGGCAGCATTTTGTGCACTATCTCGTCCACCACAAGGGCTACCCTCAAGAGTCGCTTGCCAACGAGGTTTCGCTTACGCTGAACACGACTTCGAAGCGTTGCGACACAGTGCTCTACGACAAGGAAGCACGCCCATTGGCGATTATGGAGTACAAAGCACCAAACATACTGCTTTCGCAAAAGACTTTCGACCAGATTACGCGCTACAACATCGTCCTGCGTGTACCATATCTCATGGTTTCGAACGGCTTGCAACACTATTGTTGCCGTGTGGATTATGATACAAACGTCTGCACTTTTCTACCTGAGATTCCTGACTACACAACGATTACTAATTAAGAGGTAATAGGTAAGATATAGGGATAAGGCGTTAAGTCTTCGGAAAAAGGGATTTAGGCTCGATGAATTTACGCCTAAGGTGCAAAACAAATGAGCCTAAGGTGCAAATCAAATGAGCCTAAGGTGCAAATCAATAAGGCCTAAGGTCCGATTAAATAACGCCTAAGAGCTAATAGAAAAGGGATTAAGGCTCATTGCCCTAATCCCTTTATCTTTTGTGCACGAAACGGAGAGGTTTAATCCTCCGTATTCTCTTCTGCAGCCTTCTTTGTGGAACGACGTGTGCGCTTGGGCTTTGCTTCCGCCTTAACAAGCTGAACGCCAGCCAGTTCGGGGTCAATCATGATGCGTCCGCAATACTCACATACAACAATCTTCTTACGCATGCGAATGTCGAGTTGGCGCTGGGGCGGAATCTTGTTGAAGCAACCACCACAAGCGTCGCGCTGAACATAAACGATGCCCAGTCCATTGCGCGAATTGCGACGGATGCGCTTGAAGGATGCCAGCAAGCGAGGTTCGATTTGAGCCTCCAAGTTCTTCGAACGCTCACGCAATTTCTCTTCCTCGGCACGAGTCTCGGCAACGATTTCCTCCAACTCCGACTTCTTGATGTCCAAGTCAGTGCGGCGTTCTGTCACAGCCTCAGTGCTACGAGCCAAATCATCGGTTCGTTGCTGAATGGCCTCTTCTGCTTCGCGTATCTTCTTCTGGTTCAGCTCGATATCAAGCTTTTGGAACTCGATTTCCTTATTCAGCGAGTCGTATTCACGATTATTCCTGACATTGTCCATCTGCTCCTTATACTTGTTGATGGTGGATGTTGCGGACTCGATGTTTCCGCGTCTGTCGACAATCTCGCGCTTCATCTCTACGATCTCATTCTGGATCTTCTCGATACGGGTGGTAAGTCCCTCGATTTCGTCCTCCAAGTCCTGCACTTCCAAAGGCAATTCGCCGCGCAAGGTCTTGATTTTGTCGATTTCCGACAGCATTGTTTGCAACTGATAGAGGTTCTTCAGCTTGTCCTCTACAGTCAGTTCAACAGGGTCTTTAACTTTACTTGCCATAATTTGATTTTATGTTTATTATGATTTACAGATATTTTATCGGGTTTGTGTCGATGCTAGTGATAAAGACTGGCAAATCAGGTGCTCTGTCAGTGATGACGGAGTAGAAGATTTCCTTCGTGTATTGCTCACTCTGATAGTGCCCCATAACGGCAAGCTGTATCTCTTGCTCGTGGCCGAAGAACTGGTGGTACGACATCTCTCCTGTTAGGAAGGCATCAGCACCAAGGCGAATAGCTTCGTCGAGCATGAATGCACCTGCTCCACCACACAAGGCCACCGTCTCGATGGGTCGACCAAGCAGTTCGTTGTGTTGGAGACATTCGATGTGGAACACGTCCTTTATCCGTTGGAGGAAGGCCAGAGAATCCTCAGGACCAGGCAGATAGCCTATCAGTCCGCTTCCCGCCACCACTCTGTGATCAGCCACATTTACCTGTCGCGGTTGCATCATCTGCACGTCCACCAATCCCAGTTTTTCGGCAATGCGATAGTTCACTCCGTCCTCGGCATTATCCAGATTGGTGTGAGCCGAATAAATGGCGATGTCGTTCTGAATGGCCAACCTTACGCAACGCTCCACTTGCGTGTCTTCCGTCACATGTCGCAATGGGCGAAACAGCAGGGGATGATGACTGACGATGAGATTACAACCTAGGTCAATGGCCTCGTTGATGACGTCTTCAGTAACGTCCAAACACAACAATGCCCCTGAGGCTTCCTGCTCCGCTGTCAATCCTATCTGCAAGCCAGCATTGTCATAACTTTCCTGCAGAGGCAACGGCGCAAAACGTTCAAGGGCGTTCAGAATATCCTTTATTTTCACGCTGTATGAAGTATGTGTGGTTTCTTAAACCGTGGGCAAAGGTACGAAGAAAAATTAAGAATTAAAAATTAAAAGATAAAAATGTGAGTATTCCATCATCAATCAACCTCTGGCTTAGCCTCGCGCGCGTATTTAAATAAGGATAAAGGCAAATGGCAATACCCGTCAGCATGCTTGTCCAGATAGTCTTGATGCCATTCGCTTGCCGAATAATAGGCCTTCAAGGGTTCCAGTTCCACCACGATGGGACCAACCTCTCGCTTAACCTCATCGAACACCTCACGCAGGATAGGCAAGTCTTCCTCGCAAGTGTAATAAACGCCTGTCCGATAGCGAGTTCCTTCGTCCTCGCCTTGCTTGTTCAAGGATTTAGGGTCGATGGAGTGAAAGAACAGACGCGTTAGGAATCGCAATCCCACACGCTTCTCGTCGAACCTTACACGAACGGTCTCAGCAAAGCCCGTCGTATCGGTGTACACCTCCTCGTAAGTGGGTTTCACCAAGTCATCCTTGCCATTGGCAAAGCCTGTGTCCGTATCGCACACGCCTGCAATCTGCTTCATGAAGTGTTCCACACCCCAGAAGCAACCGCCAGCGAAGTATATTTCCCTCATCCTTTACGAATCTTGTTCCCTGCTACGAAGGCATTGCCAACCACCTGGCCAACTGCGCGATAGGTCAATGTCGATTCATCGAAACAAATCAAATGAACTTTGTCAAAGTCCACACGTCCCTTATCATTAAGCACGCTTTCCTCTGCACTTAGGTTCACCACCTCGCCAGTCACACGCACCTCACCGGTGGGCTCTTCACGAATGCTTGCAACACGGCATTCCAAAGTCACAGGAAGTTCCTCGAAAGCAGGAGCATCCACCATCTCGGCCTTCATCGGAGTCAAACCACTATTGGGCACCTTGTCGTGTACCTTCAATCCAGACACAATGCCGACGTAATCGGCTTGTACCATCGTCTCCTGTGTGGCAAACATTACCGTGAACTCGCCCTTAAGACGCATATTCTCCAGAGTTTGACGCTCATGACCCAGATTCAGGGCAACATGGTGTTCGCTACATTGTCCACCCCAAGCGACATTCATCAGATTAGCCACTCCATCCTTGTCATAAGTGCCGACCAAAAGCACGGGCAGAGGGGCGGTAAACATCCCCTTCTTTCCAAAGTTCTTACGCATATACCTTATTATTATATTATAATGCGGTGCAAAATTAATACAATTAATCAAATTATGAAAATAATTTCCTATCTTTGCCAACAAATAGCAAGAAAAGGACAATATGGGCATACATTATAAGCTTACAACTACCATCATCGAGGACTTGACGAACGAGCTTCGACCTGAACGTCTGGCAGGCCCTGAACAAAGTGAGATTCGCGCCACACACCTGCCTGCCGAATGGGCAATGCAGAGCGGGGTGCAACTGACGTGGCCACATAAAGCCACCGATTGGGCTCCTACGCTTAAGGAAGTAACGGAGTGTTACATCCATATGGCACTGGAAATCAGTTTGCGCGAGCGTCTCATCATCATTACGCCTGAACCCGATGCCGTAGGACAATTGCTTAAGGAACGCCTGCCCAAGCGCGCTCTGGCGAACATCTCGCTTCACAACATCCCAAGCAACGACACCTGGGCTCGCGATCACGGATTCATCACCCTGAAAACCTCTATTGGGGCACTCCTGCTCGATTTTCAGTTTAATGGATGGGGCAAGAAATTCCCAGCCGAACTTGACAATCAGATTAATCGTGAACTCGTGTCACAAGGCGTGCTAAACGGGCAATATGAAGACCATCTCGACTTTGTGCTCGAAGGCGGAAGCATCGAATGCGACGGACGAGGAACCATCATGACCACAAGTAAATGCTTACTTGCACCCAATAGGAATCAGCCTCTCTCGCAAGCGGAGATTGAAGACCGCCTGAAGCGCTATCTGCGAGTGGAACGCGTCCTATGGCTCGACTATGGCTATCTGGCAGGCGACGACACGGATTCGCACATCGACACGCTTGCACGTATGTGTCCGAATGACACCATTGCCTACGTCCAATGTCTTGACAAGGACGATGAGCATTACGAGGAACTGAAGAAGATGGAAGAGCAACTGCAGGAGTTCCGTACGCTTGAAGGGAAACCTTACCAACTTATTCCTCTGCCAATGGCTGAAGCAATATACGATGAAGACGGTATGCGATTGCCTGCCACGTACGCCAATTTCCTCTGTATCAATGGTGCTGTGCTTATGCCCACATACGGTTGTCCTAAGCTTGACGAGCAAGCACGCCAACAACTACAGCAGGCCTTCCCAAAGCATGAGATTGTGCCTGTCGATTGCCGCATCCTCATCGAACAACATGGTTCTCTGCACTGCTCGGCAATGCAATTCCCAGTGGGAGTGATTAAGAGTGAAGAAGTGAAGAAGTGAAAAGTGATAATTGAGAAAACAATACCATTAACCCTTTAAAGACAGTACATTTAATTGTAAATTATTAATTCATGTTAGTAGGTATCATACAACAATCATGCGTGGCTGACGTGGAAGCCAATAAGCAGAAACTAGCTCGCAATATAGCAGATGTGGCCAGGAAAGGTGCCAAACTCGTTATCCTGCAAGAACTGCACAACTCCCTCTATTTCTGTCAAGTGGAGGATGTGGATAACTGCAATCTGGCAGAGAGCATACCTGGTCCTTCGACGGAATTCTATGGTCAATTGGCTCGCCAATATGGCATTGTACTCGTGACAAGCCTCTTCGAACGACGTACACCTGGGCTCTATCACAACACGGCAGTAGTATTCGAAGCTGACGGCTCGATTGCAGGCAAATACCGCAAGATGCACATACCCGACGACCCTGCATACTACGAGAAGTTCTATTTCACACCAGGCGATTTGGGATTCCATCCCATTGCCACAAGTGTTGGATTGTTGGGAGTGCAGGTTTGCTGGGACCAATGGTATCCCGAAGGTGCTCGCCTAATGGCCTTACAGGGTGCAGAATTGCTCATCTATCCCACTGCCATCGGCTATGAGAGCAGTGACACACCTGAGGAACAGGAACGCCAACGCGAAGCTTGGACAACCATTCAACGAGGACATGCTGTAGCTAACGGACTCCCTGTCATTGCCGTCAATCGCGTAGGCCATGAGCCCGATCCCAGCGGACAAACTAATGGCATTCAGTTCTGGGGAAGCAGTTTTGTGGCAGGTCCTCAAGGCGAAATGCTCTATCGTGCACCAAAAGACGAGGAGGTCAACGCCGTTATTGACATCGACCTCCATCGTTCCGAACAGGTTCGCCGTTGGTGGCCCTTCCTCCGTGACCGTCGCATAGACGAGTTTCAAGGGCTTTCACAGCGGTTTATTGATTAGGACCTCACCCCAACCCTCTCCATAAGAGAGGGCGTTTTTTGTAGGAGAGGCCCTTGGCTTACGGCAATGACTCGTAGTACTTGTCGTACCACATGTCTTCGTAAGCATGCTTCATCTTTCTTGCCCAAACGGCCATCTCCGGATGACCGAGCAAATGCCAAACCTTATCGATACGCCTTCCTAACGTAACTGCTTCTTTTGCCGAAACAAGGTCATCGAAGCGCACGAACTGCGGATTGATGGGTTCTGAAACCCAGTAGTAATCCATAGCCTCCAATCGCATTGCTGCACTTTTCCACACCTGAATGGCCATCATGGGACATCCTGCCGCCATACACACTTCGCCCAGTTCCAGAGCCCTCTGTGCCATTTTACGCGTGTTCGGCTCATTGGCAATCGCCTTTTGCTGTTCTTCGACAAGCAAGTTCAACACTCGGGTGTCCATCGTCCTGATGTCACCCTTCGGTGTACAACTGCACACCTTGACAAATCGTTTTTTCTTTGCCATAATACAACTTTCATTAAGTCAAACATCTCTTCGGGAAAGTTGTACATAAAAAAGTACAACAACCCCATGTCACGCCACTCTCATGGCCGTCTTCATGCGATTGTTGTCAAAAATGTTGATGCAAAAATACGAAATTAGGTGCAATCGGCAAAGGGAAATTGCACTTTTTCGCCTTTTAGTCCTCAAAGTCGTACCTGTCGAGCAGTTTTCCGCACTTCGAACAGAAGACTTCGTGACGATGAATCACGTTGCCGCAGTCGTTGCAATGATACACCTGCTCTTCAGGAGTTTCCTTGTTTTCTATGTCCTTCGTGTCTTTCATTCATCAAAGTTTATCTTACCACACGTGTAAACACAGGCGTTTCACCTTCCACGACTGTCACATACACCTTCATTTCACCCATAGCAGGCATTGCTGGGGCACCCTCTCTTGGCAAATCCTCGGCAGTAAATAGGTATTCCGTTCCATTGGGAAGGGCTCTTGAAGCCACAGTCTTCGCTTTGGCATGAATCATTGGATAACCGTCGACTGCAGCATCGAAGATGGCCGCTTCCTCTTCGCTTGCGTCGTGTGCCTCACCAAAGTCCTCCAGTTTCACGCACTCGCCTTCCACGAATCCACCAGCCTTTAGGAATTGGTCTATCTCCTCTGGAACTGCCTTAATACGTGCTGCACGAACGCCATATCCGGGCAGAATTTCGGCATTGGGTAGTTTCTCGGTCAAATCCCTCACACTCGACTCCAAGCCCCCGCTTCCGAAGGTGCAGAAGGGCACCACCTTCTTACCCGTCAGGTCAATGCTATCGAGCAATGTTGCAATGGGAGGTGCATAAGTTCCGAACCAGATGGGATAGCCGATGAACACCACGTCATACTGACTGACGTCGGTCTTCAGAGGCTCGATTTCAGGTGTCACGCCCTCTTCACGCTCTTTCATACTGCGGGCAATAGTTGCTTGGAAATCTGCGTCGTAGGGGTTCTTAAGCACTATCTCCTCTATATCGGCCTCCAGTCGAGTGGCAATCTCCTCGGCCACCTGTTTGGTGTTCGATGTCTGCGAGTAATAGAGCACCAGCACGCGCTGTTTCTCGGGTTTCTTTGAACTGCATGCGATGGCAACCAACACTCCGATGGCCAAAACCATCAACCATTTCAAGTTTTTCATAATGCGATACTATATTAAGATTATTCGTTTTCAGATTTCTCGTCTATCGTTTCACGGCAATGCACTCTATCTCCACCAGAGCGCCCTTGGGCACATCCCTCACGGCAAAAGCACTGCGGGCAGGGAATGGTTCACTGAAGAACTCGCTATAGACCGAGTTCATGGCAGCAAAATCGGCAATGTCGGCTAGCAACACGGTGGTCTTCACCACGTCGCTCATGGTCAGTCCTGCCTCTGTCAGTATAGCACGCGCGTTAGTTAGCGACTGCCTTGTCTGAGCCTCGATTCCTTCGGGCATCTCACCCGTCTGCGGATTGATGGGGAGTTGTCCACTAAGGAACACCATTCCGTTGGCCTCTATTGCCTGGCTGTATGGACCTATGGCCGCTGGAGCCATGTTTGTCTTAATTGCTTTCATAGTTCGTCGTTTTTATCGCAAACAAAGTTAATCGTTTTCCTTGATACCACCAAACTTTCTGCCTGATTTTCAGTCCCAACCCTCCTCGTCATAGTTTTCCTGATAGCGTGTCATTCCGTTGTCTTCCATGTCATCTTCCCATATCGGATCGAAGCCTCTCAGGTTGTCGCTCTCGTCGTCACGTGGTCGGTAGTTCGGGTCGAAGTGGTCGTCCTCGCTCTCTTCGTCACGCGACTGGAAGGTCGAGTCGACGGGGTCATCTTCGATCTCGCTATACGTCATTGGCACTCCTGTGTCCACAGCATTCGGCGTAGTCTCTCGCCTGCAATCCGTTGTCAGCAGCAACATCAAAAGGACTAAACAAACCTGCATCGTTTTCATGGTTCAAAGTTACATAACAATTCTGAGATTACCAAATTTCAAATCTTCAAGTTTGTTGTATTATCCATCCCTCATCATCATCATCGTCGAGAGACTATAAGCAAGGCATTGCACAAGCACTTGAAGACCATTGTACTAGTACTCGACGGACAACGAACAAGCGTTCAAAGGACATCGAACAAGCGTTCAAAGGACATCGAACAAGCGTTCAAAGGACATCGAACAAGCGTTCGAAGGGCTTCGTACAAGCATTCGAAGGACATCGTACAAGCAGTCGTAGTAGGGCAAACGAGGGCACAATGCAAGCCTTCCCTCTACCTAAGCCCTTGAAAGGAGACTTGCTTTGAGCAAATGAAAATGGCCAAGAACTGAATTAGATATACTTGCAAGTTTTTGAGACATGTGTGGAGGTATCATTGGGGGGAAAAGAGTAACTTTGCGAAGGAATGTAATAACCTTAATAATAAATGCATTATGAAAAAGTCTATGCTTTTGGCTCTGTTCTCAGCCTTGACGCTGACGATGAGCGGACAAAATCCCTACCTGCCCTTGTGGGAACACCTGCCTGACGGCGAACCACGTGTGTTCGAAGACCCAGACCGTCCTGGTCACCTGCGTGCCTACATCATCGGTTCGCACGACACTCACTACACGGAGTACTGCGGAAACGACGTACGCATGTGGTCGGCTCCCGTGGAAGACCTGACGCAGTGGCGCGACGAAGGCCCCATCTTCTCGTGGTTTGTCGATGGACGTTGGGACACCATGTTTGCACCCGATCTGGTGGAAGTGAAAGATAAGCAGACGGGCAAGAAGACCTATTACCTCTATCCCCACTCACGTGGATGGCGACGTGTGGCTATGGTCTGCAAGAGCGACCGTCCAAATGGTCCTTTCGTGCCCATCAACCTAACGGAAGACGGCAGACAATGCGTTGAGGGTTCGCCCATCGACTTCGACCCCTCGGTGTTCGTGGAGAACATTACCGACAAGAAAGATCCCGACTTCGACAAGGGTTTCCGTGCCTATGTCTTCTATGGTTTCCAGCACTCCACAGCCTGCGAACTTGACCAGAACACGATGTATAGCAAGCGTCCGGGTACGGATTTCATCGATCCCTTCATTCCTGCCAGCAGTGCCGACGGACGACTGCTCGACAAGGAGGGAAGCGAATATAAAGCGCTCTACAAAGGGCAGAACCCGCTCGACTTCAACTTCTTCGAGGCTTCAAGCATCCGCCAAGTGGGCAACAAATACGTGATGGTGTTCTCTGGCTATAGCGGCAAGGAATACGGTCTTGGCAACACCAACTCGGCACTTCGTTATGCCTATGGCGACTCGCCTCTGGGACCTTGGAGAAGCGGAGGCGTGCTGGTCGACTCTCGAGGTGTTGTACCCAACGAGGACGGCTCTCGCCTGATAACCTCAAACGCTGCACACAACACGCATGGCTCACTGCAGCAAATCAATGGCCAATGGTACGTCTTCTATCATCGTCCTCCACGCGGTTTCGCCAATGCCCGTCAACCGATGGTTGCACCCGTGAAAATCGTCTGTGACAAGAAGCCTGTAGCAAAGGGCGGAAAAGTACGCATCGTGGCATACGACCCCTATACGAAGGACAATGAATGGACGGCTAAAGCAAGCGACGGCAACGAATACACAGGTGCCGAAGTGACCAGCGAGGGCTTCAACATCTTCGGATTGCCTCCCTACCAATATTATTCGGCAGGTATTGCCTGCTACATGACTGGCAACGAATGGTTGCAGGACAATCACGACGTGTGGAACAACCACATGGACCTTGCCGGCATCAACAACCGAGGCATTATTGGTTTCAAATACTTCGGATTCGGAGGTTTGGAGCAGGACAGCAAGGGCATACACGCCTTTGCAGCCACGAAGAAGGGCGACAAGACTGAACTATGCCTCAACCTGACTCCAGGCGGGCACGGAGGCTTCAAGATTCACGTCATGCTCGATGGTCCGTATGCCAACGACACCTGGAAGGGTCGCGAAATAGCCTTGGTGGAAGTGCCTGACAATGCTCCAAGAGTGGCTTCAACCTATCGCGTGGCAGTTCCTGACGTGGAAGGCCTTACAGGCAAGCACGCCATCTATTTGGTAGCTGAAGGACCAGATGTACAGCAACCCGAACGTCCACAACGTGGTCAGTGGGGACAGCGTCCACAACAGCCACAACGCCCACAGGGTTTGTTCGACCTGCACGGAATCGGCTTTGCGAAGAAAGGTGCCGACTGGCAGCGTCCTGCCGTTCCGCAGGTTAGCATCACCGTCGACGGCAAAGTGCTGATGTTGCCACGCACGCCCATACGTTCCACCAATAGCAACGGTCTCACCGATGCCACACGCTATCAGGTGTATGGTCCGCTTACAGACAACTCAGTGCTTACCGCAACAGCCGACAACCCCGAGGTTAAATGCGAGGTTAGTCCTATCGTGGCTGGCAGAGCAACGGTAAAGTGCACGTATAAGGGTAAGGAAAAGGTATACCTTATTAATTAAGAAGTACCCCTCTCCCCGCTCCCCCGAGGGGGAGAGCTTTTAGAAGCGAAGATTCTTACTTTCTAATTATCATTCTTTGCTTCAAGCAGGGAAGTCAAGCGAAGCAATTCGTCACGATATTGGGCAGCCGTCAGGAAATCTAATTTCTTGGCGGCTTCCTGCATTAATCGGCGTGTGTGGTCGATGCTTTTCTTCAGCTGCTGTGGCGTCATAGCCTCCACTATGGGGTCTGCTGCCATGAAGGGAGTAGCACCATTCTGAGCAGCCATTTGATAGTCCACACCCTTCTGCTCTGTCGGCAATTCGGTTCGCTTCATACCTGAACCCGACTCTGCCTGAGCAAGTTCCTTCTTGACAGCGTGCGGAATAATGCCATGTTCCTCATTATAACGCAGTTGCACCTCACGACGATGGTTGGTATCCTCGATGCACTGAGCCATAGAGCGCGTAATCTTGTCGGCATAGAAAATGGCCTTTCCGTGCACGTGACGAGCCGCTCGACCAATCGTCTGTGTCAAACTGGTTCTGCTTCGCAGGAAACCTTCCTGATCGGCATCGAGAATACCCACAAGTGAAACCTCAGGCAAGTCAAGTCCTTCACGAAGCAGATTGACACCCACAAGGACGTCGTAATCTCCTCTGCGCAGGCTGTCCATAATCTGCACACGTTCCATTGTATCCACCTCATGATGAATGTAGCACGAACGTATGCCTGAACGCGTCAGATAGCCGCTAAACTCCTCTGCCTGACGCTTGCTGAGGGTAGTGACGAGTACACGCTCTCCTACGTCGATACGTTGTTGTATCTCCTCAAGCAGGTCGTCGGCTTCATGCTGGCGTGGACGCACCTCTATGATGGGGTCAAGCAAGCCTGTGGGGCGGATAAGTTGTTCCACTACCACGCCCTCCGACTCAGCCAGTTCGTAGTCGGCAGGTGTTGCAGATACGTAGATAATCTGATGCACCATCTTCTTGAACTCATCGAAGCGGAGAGGACGGTTGTCGAGAGCAGCAGGCAAACGGAAACCATAATGCACAAGGTTCTCCTTGCGAGCACGGTCGCCTCCATACATGCCTCCTATCTGTGGCACAGAGACGTGACTTTCATCAATGAACATCAGGAAATCGTCAGGGAAGAAATCGAGCAGGCAGAACGGACGAGTGCCAGGTTCACGGCCATCGAAATAACGGCTGTAGTTCTCTATGCCCGAACAATGGCCCAATTCGCGTATCATCTCCACATCATAGGTTACACGTTCACGTATGCGTTCTGCCTCTAAGTCGCGTCCTTCATCCTCGAAATAGCGCACTTGCACGGCCAAATCATCCTCTATCTGTCGAACGGCTCGTTCCTGTGTCTCCTTCGACGTCATGAAGAGGTTGGCGGGATAGATGTTGTATTCCTCGAAAGAAGACACACGTTGAAGCGTCTCTGGGTCAATCTCCTCAATGCTCTCTATCTCATCGCCCCAATAAGTGATGCGAAGTATATTGTCGGAGTACGCAAGAGCCACGTCCACCGTGTCGCCTTTGACGCGGACCTCGCCTCGATTGAGACTTAAATCATTACGTACATAAAGGCTATCTAATAGTTTGCGCAACAATACATTACGGCTCATCTCCTGCCCCACCCTAATGCGAATGACGCTCTCGTAGAAAGCAGCCGGATTGCCCATACCGTAAATGCAACTGACAGAGGAGACCACAATGACATCCTTACGTCCACTCAGCAATGCACTTGTAGCCGCCAGACGGAGTTTATCAATCTCGTCGTTGATGGCGAGGTCCTTCTCAATGTAGGTGTCTGTCGAGGGGATGTAAGCCTCAGGCTGATAATAGTCGTAATAAGAGACGTTATACTCCACAGCATTCTGTGGGAAGAAGGCCTTCATCTCACGATAAAGCTGGGCGGCAAGCGTCTTGTTGTGACTTAGAATGAGAGTTGGGCGACCTACTTGAGCAATGACGTTTGCCATCGTAAAGGTCTTACCGCTTCCCGTCACACCAAGCAATACCTGAGCAGGGTCGCCACGAAGCACACCATCAGTGAGTTGACTGATGGCTTGCGGTTGATCACCCGTAGGCTTAAAAGGAGAAACGAGATTGAATGCCGACATAATTGAGGCAAAAATAGTAAAAATAATTAAGAAATAAGAGAGATGTATGCAGAATTAAGCAAAAAAACATTAAATATCGGGCAGAATGACAAGGGAAAAGCAAAACGCGACTCTTTTCGTACCCTTGTATAGGATAACGAGCAAGTAATCGGACGGCCAAAGGCCTAATACCTCAGGTTTGTAACACAAGTGATACAACGACATGCTCCTATATCTTCCGTTTTGTAACATTAATGTTACTTTCTTTCCCTCTTAGGCGTCCCGTACGTCACTTGATATCCCTCGTGCTCATTCCTAAGAAAGACAGTCATAAAGAGATACCTTTTGCGGCTCACCAGTAAATTCCTGTGCTGGTATTTAACAAAAACAAAGGAAAACCCTTCTCGTTCCACGGACTTTGTCCTTACAGCCTCACTCCCAAACCCTCTCCCCCATAGGAAGAGGGCTTTTTGCCCTTCACCCTTCACCTTTCACCCTTCGGTCTTGGCCAAAGACTAACTGCGAGTTTCACTCTTGACCAAAGGCTAAAGCCCAAATAACATCCACGACCTTTGCCTTTTGCAGGTGACATGTTTGTGACTAACCCCTGTTTTTGCCTAAAATCAGCTGATTGCAGTAGATTTGAAGACTGAATCTACTGCACGCTTACCATTTGATTATTAATAGTTTACAATACCTCTGCAGTTGATTCAGTTGATTTCTGCATAAAAAAATTTAAGTATGCGCGCGCACGAAAAGCGCATGAAATGTTATACAATAATATAGGGTGCATGAGCGAGAGCATTATTACTTTTTGAATTTATTATTTTGTATTTAGAGACCTCTAAACAACTATAAAAGAAACATCTTGATGCCATCTTCCGTCCCGACCTGAAGGCGAGTGATGCCTATTACACCACAGCCGAAGCTGCCGAGAAGTACGGCATGACTAAAGCTAATATTGGCGTTATTGCCAAGGCACATAATATCACCAAGGTGAAAGTCGGTGT
>JAGCVH010000102.1 GCA_017962495.1 Bacteroidaceae bacterium | reverse complement strand
TCTGTGCCGTTGCCTCTGCGCCTTCTTCCGTTAAAGCACGCAGACGTTCGATGATGTCCTTCTTCTTGGTCAGGTTCTCTTTCTCTTCCTCGCGCTGACCTGCAGTTGCCTGACTCTTTGCCTCGAAGAAGTGGTCGCAAGCACCTACGAAACGCTTCCACAGCTCATCGCTCACCTTGCGAGGAACGGCACCGATGCTCTTCCATTGCTTTTGCAACTCGATGAGGGCGTCTCCAGTTTGCTTCCAATCTGTGCTTTCCTTCAAAGCCTCAGCCTGTTCTACCAAAGCACGCTTCTTCTGCAGGTTCTGGTTCAGTTCTTCCTTCACTGACTTGAAATAGGCAGCTTTCTCGCCAAAGAACTTGTCGCAAGCCGCACGGAAACGCTCGAATATCTGAGTATTCACCTTCTGGGGAGCAAAGCCGATGGTCTTCCAAATGGCTTGCAAGTCGATGATTTCCTTCGTCTTGGCATCCCAGTCAGCAAAGGTCTTCAAGCCTTCAGTGGAGACTGCTTCCACCTTATCGCATAGCTCGGTCTTCTTCGTCAGGTTCTCCTCTTCTTTAGCCTTGCGAGCTTCAAAGAATTCCTGATGACGCTTGCGAATGACAGTGCTGGCCTCCTTGAAACGGTTCCAGATTTCCTCTCTCAGTTCCTTTGCAACAGGACCTATTTCTTTCCACTCCTGATGCAAGGTCTGCAAGCGATTGATAGCGGAAACGACATCCTTCTCTTCTGCCAGCTTTTCGGCTTGTTCGCACAAGAGTGTCTTGGCTTCCAAATTCTTGCGGAAGTCGTACTCACGGAACTGAATATTCAGTTTCAGCATATCATAGAACTGCTCTACATAGAGCTGATAGTTCTTCCATATCTCCGAAACGTTTTCTGCTGGCACGGGACCAATCTCACGCCATTCGGCCTGCAATTCCTTAAATGTGTCATACGACTTGCCTGCCTCTTCGGGTGTGGTGGCAAGTTGCTTGATCTTATCTATAACGGCCTGCTTCTTCGCCAAGTTCTCTGTGCGTTGCTGTTCCTGTTCGGCTTGCATCTCAGCACGGCGCTGGCGAATGCGCTGCATGGTGGCCTTAAATTGCTCTTCCGTGGGATCGGGTTCGGGCTGATAGTCCTCTGCAGCTCCACCTTTATCCACCCATGCCTGCATAGCAGCCACCATATCGGCACGATGGTATTTATAATACAATTGTTTCAGTAACTCCAGTTCCTGCTTGCTTCCGCCCTCATTCTGCTCTGCAATCTCCTGAGCGCGTGCGAGCACTTCCTCCTTGGTTCTCATCAGAGGGATTTGAGATTCCTCCGATTCCTCGGAAGCCTCTGATTGCTCTGGTTCTTCGGAACCCTCTGAACTATCGGATGACTCAGGCTCTTCCTCAACGGCAGGAACCTCTTCTTCTACTACAGGAGTTTCCTCTTCAACAACAGGAGCTTCCTCCTCGGGTTGAACTTCATCCTTAGGTTCTTCTACGGCAGGAACCTCTTCTTCTACTGCGGGAACTTCTTCAGCGGGAGCCTCTACTACAGGTTCTTCCTTTGCTGCCTCAGCTTCTTCAGCAGGGGCTTCAGGCGTTTCCTCTACAACAGGTTCCTCTACAGGGACTTCTTGCACTTCGGGAGTTTCCACATTTTCTACGTTTTCGTTAGTCACAGCATTCTCGGCGGCAGTCATTTCCACCTCAGCCTCATTCACTTGGGTCTTTTCTTGAGAGTCCATCATTCTTTTGTTTTTAGGTAATGATTCGGGTTACATTAATTCACATACGAGGTGCAAATTAATGCAAAAAAAGCCTAATATCCTAATATTTCGCGATAAAAATGCTTTTAGAACCACGATTTACGCTTGAAGTACCAAAAGAATAGTACCGTGGTGACCAAACAAAGCACAAGAGCGATGGGGAAACCCAGCGTCCAAGACTCCATGCCGTTGATAAGGTTCATACCAAACAAACTGGCTATCAATGTGGGGAACATCAGGATAATGGAGATGCTTGTCAGCATCTTCATGACCTTCGACATATTATTATTAATAATGTTGGCATAGGTCTCCATTGTCGATTCGAGAATGTTGGAATATATGTTCGTGGTCTCACGCGCCTGACTCATCTCGATGTTAACGTCCTCGATCATATCGGCATCCAATTCATCGACGGGCAATTTGAACTTCAACTTCGAAAGCAGGTTCTCGTTACCACGAATGGATGTGACAAAATATGTCAGGCTATCCTGCAAGCGCGAAAGAGCTATGAGATCTACGTTATCTACATTCTTGTCCAGGTTCAACTTCGCCTTTTCGATGCGAGCCGAGATTTGCTTCAAGCGCTTCAGATACCACACTGCCGACGAGAGGAACAAGCGGAACACCATATCCACCGAGTCGGTAAAGCCCAACCCGCGCTTCTGCTGATAGGTAACAAAGTCTATCATCATGTTCGTCTCGAAGTTGCACAATGTGATGCATACATCCCCTTTCAGGATAATACCCAAAGGGATGGTGGTGTACGGCGTGCGCGACTTCACTTCCTTGACATAGGGAATACGCAGGATGATAAGAATCCATCCTTCGTCGATGTCGTAACGAGCGCGCTCGTCGGTATCCGCAATGTCCGAAATGTAATAGTCGGGTACATGCAGGTCGTTAAGCAGGAAATTGACGTCCTCCTGTGAGGGACAAGTCACTTGAACCCAGCAATTGGGTTCCCATTGTTCGATGGTACGCAGACCACGATTCGTGTTCCAGAATGTAAGCATTGGCCTTTCCTCCTTGTGTTTTTTGAGAGAGAAATGAAGTTACAGGGAGGGTGGCCTTCTCGAATTTCCACCCTACCCTAAGCGTCTGTCATTCTCCGCCGGATAGTCGTCCATAGTGGTTATTATTTGAGTTAATTGTTAAACTGAGTGCAAAGGTACGATTAAATGAGCGAAAACACAAATTTATTTGAGGTTTTCCGAATGGAAGTACCTAAAAGCATAGCTTAAAGTTACGATTAAATGAGCGAAAACGCAAATTTTTGAACAGCGTAATCGTTTCTTTAGTACGCTTTCGCAATAAAATGGAGAAAGAATGCAAAGATATGCTTGCATATTCTATGCTACGTCGTGAGAAAATAAGACCGACAGGTCAAATATGGAGCTTTTTAGTTTGGAATTAAGTCAGAAGTATGAACATATTAGACAAACAGAACTTCGCGACCATGAAAGAGGAAGTTACCCGCTACAAGGTATTCGCGGCAGGTGGGCGAGAATTGGTCCTCGGCTGTAATGTGTTCGTGTCCTGCAAGTATACAACGAAGGAGAGGTTCTTTCTTAAGATAACTGATGAAATCTCGCGTTACGGGGTCTTCGCGTTGGCGGAGGTAATCTCCATTAGGCGTTGGCAGGTCGCGATAAGTAAGTCTTCCCTTGTCGCGCCAAAAGCGCATGGTTGCTCGCCAAAGGTTATCGGTGAAGAAAGGCACATGCATGCATAACACGATGGGAAGTCCCTTGCTCACCTCCTTCTGGAAGAGACTGACTTGAGTGGCAGTCACATAGCCATAGACATTGTCCAACGTGATGAAGTTCACTCCATTGACTACCTGGCTTTGAAAGCGGACATCGAAGGGATAGACGCTTTGCAGCATGTCGCGCGTATGGTCCTTATAACCCTCGTTCTTTTCTTCTTTCGGTTCGCTTAGCCACATGTCGGTGCTGAATTCATGATTGCCCATCGATCCGAACATACTCTCGCCAAAGTATTTCCTTACGAGGTCGAAATTAGCCTCACTTTGCCAGTCGATGAGGTCGCCCGTATGAACCACGTAATCTACATGTTGCTTTGCCCACGCCAAAGCATCGCGCAGCGCCTCTTCCTGCCGTCCTCCAAAGGTGGTTGTGCGGGAGTTGTGCAACTGTTGCTTTTTCTCGTTCTCGTGTTCGTAAGCCGCCGTTAGATGAGTATCGGAAATGTGGAGCACCGAAAATGGTTTCTCCAGTCCTATCTCTACTGTGGCATAACTTATCGACATTCGTTCGTACTGTCCTCGATTGGGGAACACAGCGGGATTGTCCTCTGCCAATATCGACAGACGCGAGGTGGCGATGAGTGCCCCGAACCCAGCCATGCGCTTGATAAAAGTTCTTCTGTCCATTTCGTTCATGATAACAAAGGTACGATTAAGCGAGCAAAATGCCAAATATATTTGAGTGTTTTCGAGAGAAAATTCTTTCGAACGAGTTTCCCGCCACAAAATATCGCGGTATGAGGCGATTAGGCGTAAGCGAGGACGCAAAAGGGGGCAGGCAGCAGAACACTTAACCGTCAAAGCGCCGTCAATATATTGACGGTAGTACCATCAAGCTATTGACGGAAGTACCGTCAAAGTATTGAAGGTTTTTTGACGGTAATTTGCGTGGCGAGGGATAAAAGCATTCGAAACAGAATGCCCCTAAGCGTTCTTGACGAAAGGCTTAGGGGCATTGACGGAAAGCTTTAGGGGTTATGCTAAGGCATAGGGATAACCAACTCTTACGGTCTTGTGGTGTACAAGGGACGATATTGGACACCCATCGCATCGAGTCGCTGGAGATGATGGCGAAGGCGAGGGAGGAAGTCGTCCCACTGTTGCTCGCGACGTGGTGTCCAAGCCTTCTCGGCAAGGGCAAGAGCACGAGGGAAGACCATCCATTGCATGCGTGCTTCAGTGGGGATGTATTCGCACCAAATGTTGGCCTGCATTCCCTTGACAAGGCTCAGTTGCTGAGGTGTAAGGTCAGTAGGAACAATGTCGCCGTCATAAATCTTTCGCAGGGTGTTATCATCCTGGGCATAGTCGAAATAGAGGAAGCTTGTGGGACAACAAACCACCTCGTTGCCCATAGCGGTAGAGCGCTGAACGACATCGGTGTGGTCCCCTCGCCACCAATGCACGGTAGCTGTCTTCGACAAGCCTCCTTCCAGTATCTCGTCCCATCCGAGGATGCGCTTGCCATGGGCATTGAAATAGCGTTCCATGTGCTTTGTGAACCACGCCTGTAACTCACTCACGTCTTTGAGTCCTTCCGCTTCGATGCGCTTCTTGCATTCGTCACACTCCGACCATCGGCGACGATTCACCTCATCGCCACCAATGCTTACGTATTCATAAGGAAATAGGTTGAACACCTCTTCATAAACTTTCTCGGCAAACTCAATGGTTGTTTGCCTGCCAAGGCATAGAGGTTCGCGACCGTCCTGTGTGCAACTGAGCCAACGATAGCAATAGCATGCCGAACCATTGTGGCCGGGCATGTCGATTTCGGGAATAATGTCGATACCACGTACGGCAGCATAAGCCACCACATCGCGAATTTCTTCCTGCGTATAATAACCACCATAGAGTTCACCATAGCCCTCCACATCCTTGAAAAACTTCCAAGGCAACAGGAGCATGGGGTTATTTTCCTTGCTGGCGCGTTCCAGACATTTGCGGTCGTGGTAATTAAAGCGGCGCCAAGCTACAGTATCGGAGGTCAGTCCGGGATAGGCCTTTACTTCCATGCGGAAGCCTTCGTTGTCGGACAGGTGCCAATGGAACTTGTTCAGTTTGTATAAGGCCATTTCATCGAGCAACTGCTTTGTCTCCTCCACGGAATAGAAATGGCGAACAGGGTCAAGCATGAGCCCACGCCAATGGAAGTTTGGATTGTCCTGAACAAGAACGGCAGGAACCCACCACACCACACCTTCGACTCGCGTCTTGCTCTCTATCTCATTGGGAAGCAACTGACGTAAGGTGGCAATACCATTGACGATGCCCCGATAGTTGTGAGCCGTAATGAGAACCCCCGTCTTATCGCTAACCAGTTCATAGCTTTCGTCGAGTCCTTCTTCATTTCCCTGAGAGGAAGGCGTGAGGGTCAGTTGTATCCTTCCCTTTCCCTTCTTGGCTTTAATTTGCAAACCTGTGGCTCTCGTCAAAATCTCCTGAAGATAGTTGGCGGCAGGCTGGAGACTGGCGTCGCTGTAGCCAATAGTCATCCCGTCCTTCAACCGGAATCCTCCCTCTCTCATCGTCACGGATGTGGGTTTGGGAATGATATTTACTTCAGCAAAGGCCGAGATTGCGCCCATAAACAGGCAAGCGAACCATAGGATTATTCTCTGTTTCATCTCTTAAAAATATGTATGCATTTCGATAATCTTATGCGAAGGTACAACTAAGCGAGCAAAACGCCAAAAGCATCCGAACTTTTTCGCACATAAGTTCACAAAACCATAAGCTTTTGGCACAAAAAGCGAAAAGGAAACCATAAACGGCATCTTCAACTAACACGAAGAAGAGATAAAAACGGGACCTGCACATGCAAGTCCCGTTTATTTTACTTGAGCCTGCACACGCAGACTTCTTCACTTCATCATTTCACATATTGACTTCTTGCTCCACCTTGTTACGCAAGCGTCTCCTATCGTCGCCGAGCGCGTCGATGCGTGGCGTGACTCGGCAAAGTAGGCTTTCGCCTTACTTCATCACTCCATCACTCCATCACTCCATCACTTCACGTACTCCGCCCAATCGGTCAAGCGCATATCGCCCTTGCGGAGGAAGGTGTCGTGCATAGCGAAGGCTGCGCTCAGGCAATGATGTGTATGTCCACCACCCTTCTCAGCATACTTCAGGTAATCCATCAGCATGGGACGATAGTCGGGATGAGCAACCTTGATGAGTTCTACACTCTTCTGCATATCACTCTTGTGACGCAGGTCAGCAACACCATACTCTGTAATGACAGCATCTACGAAATGGTTCGTGTGGTCGATGTGGCTGGCAAAAGGAACGATGCTCGAGATTGCTCCGCCTTTGGTGGTAGATCCGCAGGTGAAGATACTCAGGTATGCATTATTGGTGAAGTCAGCGCTGCCACCAATACCGTTCATCATCTTGGTACCGCAAATCTTCGTGGAGTTAACGTGTCCATAGAGGTCAACCTCGATAGCAGTATTCAAAGAGCAAACACCTATGCGTGCGATAACCTCGGGATTATTCGAAATCTCGGAGGGACGAAGCACGAGTTTATCGCGGAAGAAGTCCATATCGCGATAGATGCCCTTCATGCACTCGTTAGTAACCGTCAGCGAGCAAGCAGATGCAGAAAGCACGCGACCCTCACGCATGAGCTGAACGGGAGCGTCCTGAAGCACTTCGGTGTAGATATTGAAGTTGGGAACTTCGGTTGAGTGGCCCAGTGCACCCAATACTGCGTTTGCACCACTGCCCACACCGCTCTGCAGGTTGAGGAACGTAGGAGGAATCTTACCACACTTCATGTTGGCAACAAGGAAGTCGGCCACGTTCTGACCAATTTGTGTGGTGATGGGATCGGGATCCTTAAACGAACGAGCCTCATCAGGCACATTGCCCTCTACAACACCAATGATGCGTGAAGCATCGACCTCAATATAAGGCTTACCAATGCGGTCACCAGGATGGCAAATCATAACGGGCTTACGGAAGGGATGGTCCTCGATTTCATAAACATCGTGCATACCCATACCACTGCGCTCGTGGAAGGCATTCAGTTCGACAATGATGCCCTCAGTGGCCAAACGGCAAACCGTGGGAGCTATGCCACCAGCTGCAGTCAGGTAGATGTGGGCTTTGTCGCCAACCTTCTCCACAGCACAAGCCTCAATGATAGCCCAATTAACAGGACCAAGATAGCCTTGGCGAATCTGCGTGGCCATGTTCGAGAGGTTGAGGTCGCTGTAGTTCAGTTCGTTCAGGTTCACGTGCTTACGGAAGTCGGGGTTCGTGGTGTAGGGAGCACGGAAGTCAATGGCATGAGCATTGGCCAAGTCACCGTCAGTGCTCTGTCCCGTCGATGCACCAGTGAAGATACTTATCTTGAAGGGGCGACCAGCGGCATGCTCTGCTTCGGCAATCTTTGCCACCTCTGCCGTCACCATCTTTGCCGTACCGGCAGGTGTGAATCCACTAAGACCAATGGTCTGGCCGTTCTTAATCATCGCTGCAGCTTCGGCAGCAGTAAGTCTATTGAAACTCATTGTAAGGTTTAATGTTTAACGATTAATGTTTAACGGGTAACAAAGGTACGAATAAGTGAGAGAAAACGCAAATATATTTGAGGTTTTCTTTCCCCGCTTCGCTCTGAAAGCGTCACCCTTCGGGATGCCGAGCGCCGAATGGAAGTACCTAAAAGCATAGCTTAAAGGTACGAATAAGTGAGAGAAAACGCAAATTTTTGAGCAGTGTAATCGTTTCTTTAGTACGCTTTCGCAATAAAATGAAGAAAGAATGCAAAGATATGCTTGCATATTCTTTGCTGAGTCGTGAGAAAATAAGACCGAAGGTCAAATTTTGAGCAGCGTAATCGTTTCTTTAGTACGCTTTCGCAATAAAATGAAGAAAGAATGCAAAGATATGCTTGCATTTTCTATGCTGCGTCGCGACAGAATAAGACCAAGGAGGAATAAAAAGCCCCACGCATCATCACGACGAATGGGGACATTACTAACTAAATCCGTTTCAATGAAAAGCAGTATTGCTTTCTATAGCCCTTATTGTAATATCTTTTTTATCTCTGACTCTATTTCTTTCATCACGTCGTTGCTGAAGCCCGTCTGCTCCCACACGCGACGCCCCTGGCGGTCGTAGAGATAGTACTGCGGGATGCCGCCTCCGCCAGGAGGCCAAGGCAACTGGCGATACATCGAAGAGGGGATGCGATAGTGCAGGCCGGGAATCTCCAGCACGTGCTCGTTCCATTGGTTCAGGGGGCTCGATTCGTCGGTCAGATAGACAAAGACGATGTCCCGTCCCTCCAGTTCCTTCTTCAGTGGCTCCATGGCTTGGATGCCGTTCAGACAAGGCCCGCACCAAGTGGCCCATAGGTCGAAGAACACAGCCTTGCCGGGGTGCTGTCTGACGATGTAATCCAGCAGTTCGCTGCCCGAAACGTCGGGTGTCTCCATGATGCGGTCTTTTGCCTCACGCTGCAAGCGTTCCACGAGGACACGAGTACTGTCGTTGAACGTGCGGAGGACGGGGTGGAAGTAAGGATGGACAGTCTGCAAAACGCTGTCAGTCTGAACTTTGCCTTGCTTCATTTTTTCAGCGATGGTTTGTGCGTGGGCAAGGGCTTTTGTCATCTCATATACTTCTCCGTGATTGAGCCCGTTGGCTTCGAGATATTCCAATCGATTAGGCATGAGAGGCAGGTAGAACGAACGTCCGTCGCGGAAGAGTTGCAGGTCGCGGGCATGCGGGTCTTCCAGGGTATATGTGGCTTTCAGTTTTGATATGGCATCCTCGAAATCAGCATCGCGCATCTTCCAACGAATCGCCCTTGGATAATCGTGCCGTATATTTAAATAGACATTATCGACCAATAGCGAGAGGAATTCCTTCTGCCGGCGAGTGTAGTCGGTGCGCTGCATCAGACTTTGCCTCAGAGTGTTGAGATTCTGCCACAGTTGTTCGCTCCATTCCACGAAGGTCTGTCCGTCGGTGTATGTGGGGATTTCCGGTAGATAACCATGGTTAAGCATTTGGTTCTCCAACAGTGCCTGGTTGAGGTCGCCAAGGGTACCGCCCAGACGGTAGTAGTCGTGTGCCGATGGCCTGCCTGCGGCAAAATTCTGTTCGCTTGCCACACAGGCATTGGCATCTACTTCGAGTGTCAGCGTCTCGCCAGGAATCAGGATCATCGGAAAACTGGTACTCAGACCGCTGGGGTCTATATTGCCAAGCCCATTCCAACCAGTGAACAACGGCTTTGTTGCAGTGTAGGCTGGGTGGCAGTAAATCAGGGTAGAGTCGAGGTACTGGGTTCGGCTGTCATAGTTTCCCGTAATGATGTCGCGACTGGGATCACCGACATAGTAGATGTTGCCACCTCCGTGTACGGTGATAGTGGCCGTAGCCTCGCCGTGTTTCAAGGCAATAGGTTCCAAAGGGCGCCCGTCATCTACCCGAGGCTTGTAGGGTGGGATGAGCGAGGGATATAGTTGATTGTCCAACCTGATGCCTCGGGACTTCCACGAAAGGTCTTTGTCGCCCTCTGCATAGTCGAAGGTCTTGGCACCTTTGGGCAGGGGGTCGAAGTAGAGGACGAGCAAGTCCTGTCGCGCATTCTGGGCATATTCCTTACCCAGTTCAAAGGCTTCATCCGCCAATACGTCTATTCCCTCGTGTGTAAGGATGCGCCCGCGTTGATAGGCATAGGTCTGTCCGTTACACTCCAGCCGTGCCCCTGTCATGCTCCATGCCCGACGATGGGCACAATCCATACGGAAGTGCACGATGGTCGACTTCTTCGTCAGTACAACTTTGATGGGACATAGGTCGCTTGCTGTGCTGATAAACGCCGGGCGGTCAAATACTTTGTCTTTGGCCGAAACTGGTATCACCAGCATAATAGCACAAAGAATAGTTAACAGTTTCTTCATTTTTTTTCTGAAAATATATATTCAAACAAGTATTATTTCAGGACCGCTTCTATCTTTGCTTTCATCTCCTCTAAGCCTGGCCAGCCCGAGATGGCTTTTGCAAGTTTGCCTTCGCGGTCGTAGATGAGATAGTGAGGGATGGCATTATCGTAGTCGGGGATTTGCATCTCATTAAACTTCTCTTTCGGCACGATGTAATGGTCACCTGCATGACGACTGACGTAGTTCAGCCATTCTTCAGAACTGCTGCTTGTGTCGGTAATATAGATGAAATCGACGCCACGCCCTGTCAGTTCATCCTTCACACGTTCCATCTCCTTCATTCCCGTACGGCACGGACCGCACCACGTGGCCCAGAAGTCGATGAAGACGACGTTCCCCTTGTGAGCGGAAACGATTTTCGGCAACCATTCCTGCGGTTTGCCTTCTGGCAAGTCATGGCATGTGCCCTTGCTGTCGGCAAGTTCCTGTTCCATGAGCGCCTGCACCTCCCGAATCTGTTCTTGAAACTCTGGCGAAAGGGCGTTCAGTTCAGCTTCCGTCACAGACAACCTGGCTTTGACACGATTCATCACGGCCTTGGCCTCGTCCAATTCCTTGAACCAGCATCCTAAAGGCGAGTCGCCAAGTCCGTTGGCCTCGATGTACTCCTTCCCCTCGCCGAACATATTTGAAAGACAGGCGTAGAAACCAGTTATGTTGCGGTAGTAGGTCAGTTCGGTGGCATGAGGGTCCTTGAAGGTAAATTGCTTCTCAAACATCTCCAGCGAGTCCTTGTCTGTAATAATCTTCCAACTGTTCTTTACGAACATGAATTCTCTCAGTTTGTTTAGGTAATCCTGTTCAATCAGCATTCTGCGATATTCCCTTTCCCCCATTGAGAGGTCGAGTGAATCCAACTGCTTGACGACATCCTGAAACTCTTCCCAACATACTTCACGCCATTCGTCGAAGGTGTCTTGGGCATGAGTTTGGGCATAGTCACGACTAACACCCAGTGTCATTCCTTTCATGTGTAGGGGTTTGAGTTGTTCAAAGGTTCCGCCTTCGATATGGATGGCTCTGTTCCAGAGTTCCTGCATCTTTTGGGTGGTGACACTGTCGGCAGGCGGTCTTGTATAGGCTTCATATTCTGCAAAAGCAGCACGGTCGAATTCCAGTCTGATGGTATCGCCTGGGAGAAGCATGAGTGACCAACCATGAAAATCAAACTTCAGCGGATAGCAGATGTCCCACACGATGGTGAATTGTCCTGCTGTGGAATCAACAATGATTTCAGGGATGCTATTACCTTTTAGTGATTCACCATTTCCCCAGAAACCAGGGGGATTGCAGTCGTCGCCAGGCTTCCAACCCACATATCGCCCAAGAATAACGGCAGGAGCACTCTTTCGCTCCCACATGGGAAGGGCTGACGAGGTCTCTGAGGATTGTGGGGAAGAACATGCCCCCATAATAAGAAGAACGATGATGGGGATGATTGCTTGTTTTTTCATCTTTAATTGTATTTAGGTTTTCGATTGCAAAGATAGGCCTTTTTTGTCCAACGTTCCAACTTTATGGGTTGGCAATTGGTTGGCATTTACTAATAAGCATAAAAAAGAGTTTGCAAAAAGTTTGCAAACCCCTTATAACTTGTTGATAATAAGCACAGAATGAATCAGAGCGAGAGGATGAATTCGTCCCAGTCTTTTCCACTACCGTCCTTGCCAAAAACTTTCTTGTAGAGACGCCGACGCATGGAACTAATAGTACTTTTGTCACGCTTTAGTACAGCGGCAATTTCAGCAGGAGAGGTACGAACCTTCAAGAGCATGCACATTTGATGCTCTGTGAGTGAGAGATTAAAGAGTCCATAAAGACTACTGCTAAAGTGGGGATAGACAGACTTCAGGCGTTGTTCCAGTTCCTGCCACTCTTGTTGGGTAAGATTATCACCTGCCTCAATACGACGACGCAGGTCGCGATAATAGTCGGACTGAAAGAATTCTGTCTCTACCTGTCGCATGGCATCGGCAACAAGTGTTGGGCGAAGAGCACGTTCCTCTTCTATCTCAGCTAACTTGCGTTCCACCTCGCGCTTTCGTTGCCGCAACCGATGGGCATAGAATCCTACACCAGCAGCCACTAAAGCCATACCTATTATAATGTATAAGAATAAGTGGTTCTCCTTTCTCAACTTGCGCTCGGTAGTGGACAGGACAAAGTGTTTCACTGGCGAATCGGCATCGTCGGGATGCTGACGAACAAAAGCACGAATCTCCTCCATACGCTCCTTGGTCATAGTTTTGGAGCGAACCATCAATTCTTGGTAGCCCTCGAACTCAGTAATGAAAGTTGTGTCATCAATGATGCGAAAAGGCATTACCCTGTCGCGTTCCATATAGATGGAATCATCGAGTCGATAGCGCCCCATCTCATGGGCTATAATCATCATCTCGTCGCCTACAGCATGCAGTTGCACTGAATAGTAGGTGCTGTCGGCATCGAAAATCTTGCAGCGCGTGTATTGGGTGTAGATAGAGTTCGTCACCTTTCCGTCGGGTGCCGTTTCGCTTTTCATCACCCATGCGCCAACGATGGGATAATTGCTCCGGTTCGTTCCTGCCTGACTACAGCAGGGAACGAACAATGCCAACAACGCAATAACCCAAGTTCTCATTTCGACAATTTTAGTCTCTTCTCACTTAATTATGTACCAGCGTGCCAATGTCCTCGCCCTGCATCACGCGCTTCAGATTGCCCACGACATCCATATTGAAGACATAGATGGGCAGACCGTTTTCCTTGCACATAGTGGTGGCGGTGAGGTCCATTACCTTCAATCCACGATTGTAGATTTCGTCGAAAGTGATTTCAGAGAACTTCGTTGCTGTAGGGTCTTTTTCGGGGTCGGCAGTATAGACACCATCGACGCGAGTACCCTTAAGCATCACGTCGGCCTCTATCTCAATGCCGCGCAACGACGAACCCGTGTCAGTAGTGAAATAGGGATTACCCGTACCACCGCTCATAATAACGACTTCGCCACGTTCCAAAGCTTCGATGGCCTTCCATTTGGTATAAAACTCACCGACGGGTTCCATGCGAATGGCTGTCAGTACCAGAGACTTCTGCCCCACGCCTGCCAAAGCACTGGAGAGTGCCATAGAGTTGATGACGGTAGCCAGCATACCCATCTGGTCGCCTTTGACACGGTCGAAACCCTTGCTGGCTCCACTGAGTCCACGGAAGATGTTGCCACCCCCGATGACGATGCCTACTTGGACACCCATGTCCACTACTTCCTTAATCTGTCGGGCATAGTCGTTCAGACGATTAACGTCGATTCCGTAACCTTGTTCTCCCTGCAGACTCTCACCCGAGAGCTTCAGCAGAATGCGCTTAAACTTTTTTTCCATATTCTTTAGTTTTATTTCTTGACTCGTCATTATTTATATTCCACTTCCTTAAAGGCATAACGCCTCTTATCGTTGCTGATAGCATCGGATATTATCAAATGTCCCGTAGGCTCTACATCGATAATTATACCATAAAAATCACCCATTTCATCGCAAAAAAGATGTTTTTCATCCTTACGATAAAGATTGTTGAGATACAATTCGTGAATGTCTGTGGAATGTCCTTGCTCCGCCCAATCATAATATCGAGTGAAGTTTTCCATTACCCTTTCAAGTACAAAGCGCCGTTCCACCTCGCGACCTATGACTTGTGCCAGTGAAATGGGATTCTTGGCATCGCTTAGAAATGTGGTTTGATTGACATTGATTCCAATGCCCATCACGCAGTTTTCCAGTTGCTGGCCTTTCAAGTCGTTTTCGATTAGCATTCCGCAAATCTTATTGTCACCAAAATAAATGTCGTTGGGCCATTTTATTTTAAACTGGGCATTTATCTCGCTTTGCCCCATTTCATCTTGAACGAAATCCTTTAACCCTTCTCGTATAGCTAAAGCCAATACTTCCGACAACACGAACATGTGTTCGGCGGCAATGTAACGAGGGTGGAGCAAAAGACTGAACAGAAGATTCTTGCCTCGTTCCGATTCCCAATGATTCTGTCCTGACCCACGACCTGCTGACTGATATTCTGCTGTAACAAGTGTTATTCGACGCTCCTTTACAGGGCGGTATGAACGCAGAAAATCGTTCGTACTTGTTACCTCGTCCAGTTCTATCATCTGAAACCAAGGACTATCATCGAGTTGGAAATGGGTTTCGGTCATATAATTGCGGTTACTGACTGCAAAGATAAATAATTATTCGTAACTTTGTACACAGAAAACCTAAAAACTCATGACACTCGACGATAACTATTATATGAAGCTGGCCATTGCGGAAGCTCATAAAGCACTGGACGAAGGTGAGATCCCTATTGGCGCTGTGGTTGTATGCCAAGGCAGCATCATTGCACGCGGCCACAATCTGACAGAGACATTAAACGACGTGACAGCTCATGCAGAGATGCAAGCCATCACGGCAGCATCGGAATCCTTGGGTGGGAAATACTTGCAGGACTGCACACTCTTCGTCACTGTAGAACCCTGCATTATGTGTGCCGGAGCATTGGGCTGGTCACAAATCGGACGTATTGTCTATGGCTGTGCTGACGAGAAACGCGGTTATCAGCATTTTGCACCCAAAGCCTTACACCCTAAAACACAAGTAACCGGTGGTATCATGGAAGAAGAATGCCGCCAGTTCATGCAAGATTTCTTTAAGAAAAAGCGAACGTGATTAATCGTTGTAAATTACATTCTCATTGCGCTAAAATCTTCTTTAGCTTTGCTAACTGTTCGTGGTTGCCTGCCACCCAAAGCTTGTTTCCACTGGCTATTTCATGATCAGCACCAGCCACGCGCATATTGCCACGACGGTCTTCCACTCCCACTACCATGCAACGATGTTCGTTGCGAATGCCACTATCTTTTATCAACACACCACAAAGCGGACTACCTTCGCCCACTTCGATACAGAGAAGTTGCATCAGTTCACCTTCGTCCTGACTTACGCGCTCGACTTCACTGTTCATGCGCTGACTGAATTGCTCGATGCTTTGGTCGTCTCCAACGACTTCCAGAATATCGTGAGGGAAAAGCATTGTAGATCCTCCTGGCACGTTCAGACGGTGATGGTCGCGCACAATTGCCGCCACATGTACTCCATTACGCCCACCAATACGCAGTTGTGCCAATGTCTTTCCGCCCCAGTTCGAATTTCTGGGCAAAGGTATTCGTGCGATATGAAGGTCGCGTCCTTGTAACTGGCGGGCATAGGCAGGTCCCGTATTTTCACGACGTTTCAAGTTTTCCAGGAATGTTGACTCCATGCGCATGCTGATTTTCCTAATCCATCGACTGCGTACAATAAGCAACACTATCACAATAGCCATCAGTACATGCCAATACCAACGATGGGGTGATAGGAAATCAAGCACATAGTAAACTACTGCCGTAGCAAATAAGAAACGTACAAGAATTGTGAAAGTGACAAAGGCATTACCCCACCATCCACTTCGTCGCAAAATATCAGCCTCGCGTGATTTATTGTTCTTCATGATGATAGGACGCAACAACGGAGCCAATAACAAGAGCACCAATACTCCACATACTCCATTGCCCACCCAATGACCAAAGATGTGTCGGCAAGCCAACAATAAAGAAACGAATAACAGCGAAATTACAGCTATGCTCAATACCCCATAAATGACTGATTGCAAAAGTACTTTCTTAACAAATTGCGATAAGGGATTCACTGGCTTTTCCTCTACCCTTTTTTTCTTTGTTGTATCTTTTTCTAAAACGGTCTTCTTGCTACCACTGATTGCACTGGCCAACCTTATCATGTAAGGTGTCACAAAGGTTGTGATAATGCTCACGGCAACAACGATAGGCATCAGGAAACCTTCCGTCACACCCAAAGACTCGCCCAAGGCAGCAATGATAAAGGCGAACTCACCAATCTGTGCCATCGAGAAGCCACTCATCAGGGCATCACTACGCGAAGAACCAGATAGCAAATAGCCCATAGTGCCAAACAAAGCTTGCCCAAACAATATGGCAAATACCAAAACTACTATTGGTATCCAATGAGTCACCAAATCGGCTGGCGAAACCATCATCCCGACAGATACGAAAAAGATAGCTCCAAAGAGGTCTTTTATCGATGAAATGGCCGAATCTATACGTTCTGCCTCTATCGTTTCAGCCAAAATACTACCCATCATGAATGCTCCCAAAGCAGTGCTGTAACCTACAGAGTCAGCCACTACCACCATAAGGAAACAAAATCCTATACTGACGATGACTAATGTCTCCTTGTTGATGAACGAACGGTTTCTGTGCAGGAAAGTAGGTACTGCCCACATTCCTACGACGAACCATAGAAGGAGGAAGAAACCCAATTTCAACAACGATAGAATGAGCTCCGAACCCTCCAACCTATTGCTCACTGCCATTGCCGAAAGCAACACCATGACCACAATACCAAGAATGTCCTCCAGAATGAGTACAGACATTACCTTCGAGGCAAACCTTCGAGTTAGCAAACCCATGTCATCGAATGCCTTGTAAATGATTGTTGTCGAGGACATTGCCAACATTCCACCTACAAACATGCAGTTGATGGTTGTCCAACCCATTAAATAACCTACACCACAACCAATGCCCCACATCGATGTCATGATGAAACAAGCGGCAATGATAGGCGACACCCCACCCTTTAGAATCTTCTTGAACGAAAACTCTAAACCCAGTGAAAACATGAGGAAGATAACACCTATTTGACTCCACACCTCAATCGACTCATTCTCTTCTATCGAAGGGGTGTAAGGCATATGTGGACTTGCCAGAAAACCTGCCAAAATATAACCCAACACCAAGGGTTGCTTCAATCGCTTGAAGATGATGGTGGTCAGACCCGCCACTATGAGAATGAGGGCAAGGTCACCGATGAGTTTTGGCAGTTCAGACATTTAAAAATGGACGATTGGACCTTTATGGAACGAGCGTCTTTCGACCGTCAATAATATAAAGCCCTCGTTTTATCTGTCCTCCCGATAAGCGCTTGCCACTAAGGTCAAATACTTGTGAATGGGATACAGGAACGGATTCCTTTATTACATTGATAGCATCTGTGGGACCATACTCGAGTGCTTGTAGACTGAGATAGCCTAAGACGAAGTCTGCATCTCGCGTGGCATCGGGATAAAAGACAACGACATAGTCGCCCTCCTCGGCTATATTGAACTCAAACTTTTGTATACTGAATTTTAAGAACTTGTTGCCAACATCGCCCCCAACATTGATGGTGGGCATAATGGTATCAGCTGCTATTTCCTTTCCGCCGAGGTCTTGTATGGAGATGGTCACAGGAGTAAATTCGGGCTGATTCCAATTGCACACTCTGAACCTAAGCGAATAGTGTCCTGGGGCTAATGTAAGTTTGGAACGGGATGCCTTGAGACCAAATTTCGCCCAAGCATCCCTTGCCTTACCTGTAGCATTCTGAACGAGCAATCCATAGTCGAGGCCTCGGGTGGAATTAGTAAATTGCAGTATGCGTGGGCCGCTGGTGTAAGTATTACTACCGCCCACACGCTTCGTTGAACCATTCGACACATACCAATTTTGTGGCACAATGCCTTCGGTGTTGAAATACTGCTGAAAATTGTAGGTACTCTTGGGTGCAGCATAATTGACTTGGCAAGAGGCTTGCGCTGTCTTCCCTTCGCTATCAGTAACCACCACACTAAGGTTATGGTTTGCTGCAGAAGGAGACACTAATGTTGACTTACAGGGCAAAGTTGTCTGCGTGTCGAAGAGTGTCTTTCCATCATAGAACTCTACTTTCTCTATCTTACCCTTGGTAGCCTTTCCCGTGGCAAGGATTGTGATATCAGGGAACACCGCCTCTCCTTGCGGTGCCATCCACAAATGGATTGTTTCTCCTGCAGGCTGAGTGATTCTCACCGTAGGCCTGTTGAGGGAGAAGCGCTTACAAAAGTTCCAGATAAGGTGGCGGTTGAGGTCCATAGGCCAGTGTCCGCCATTGTTATAGGAATAGAGCCATACCTCGCCACCGTTAGGACCACCCCACCACTTCTCCAAATCGCCGTCATACCAACTGGTGTTGATAGGCTTATAGTTCGGGGTCTTGCTGTAATTGGTGTGCTTGTCGTGCTTGGCATAGTTCTCGATGTAGTCATGAATGCCATATTGTTCATAGCCGAACACATCATCGCCATAGGCAATACACTCCAGCAGGTTGACAGGCTTCTGACAGTTGTTCCAAGGCGACTCGGAGAACTGAATACCGCTCGTAGGAGCAAAGGCGGCAATTCGGTCCTGCATCGCTCCAATGCAATGGTGGATGAGCATCGATCCCATAGAAAAACCCGACCAATACACACGATCAATGTCTATATCGAAACGACTGGCCATTTCGTCGATAGTATTAATGACAAAGTTTTGGTCTTTCGTTCCACCTATGTCCCATGTGTTCCCATCGCTTCGCAAATAAGCGATAACGAACTTGGCCGTGTCTATCATTTCGTACATCTTATCCGAATCGTACTGGTATTCCGGATTCTGGTTCATGCCATGCGTCACGATGAAGAGGGGTGACTTGGCAGGCAACGTGTTAGGGGTGAACACCACCATATTCCTTTGCTGGCCATTCACGTTGATGTCAATCGACTGCTGTTTGTAGGCGTATGATTGCATCGCCGAAAGCAGAATAAGAATAAACGAAAGTAACGAACGTTTCATATGTGGGTAATACTTAAACTGTTATATCTTTTTCCGTCAGTCGTTCCGTGGTCTCCAAACAGGTTTCCATGGCTTTCGACGCTACAAATTTAGATAAAACTTCCGAAATATAAGCCTGTCGAACGAAGAAATAACATTTCCTTTTTAGGAAAAATATGTTTTCCCTTTATTCTCTTGATGGGATTACCCTATACGCTCCATCACCTCTATGCACATACGTGTGTTATGGTAAGGACATTTCCAAGGCCCAGCCTTGTCGTCGTCGAGATTAATCTTACCATTTTCCAGTATGCTCCAATACCATTCACCATGCTCCCAGTCAATAAGGTGTTGCTTCGTGTATTCCCAACAACGCAATGCTCGAGCGAGAGCTTCATTATCTCCGAAATGTTGCCACTGGTTCAACTCACCGATGATGCATTCGCATTGAACCCACCAAACGAAATCTCCTCCTTGCCCTTTCAAAGGAGGGGACATGGACTCTCCAACACGCCTTTCATCTAGCATGGCCCCACAAGGTTGTATGCCCTCTTCGGCGGCTTGCGCTATTCGATTGACTATGGGCATGATTTCAGAAATAAGCTGTTCATCTCCCAATATCTCCAAGGCTTCAGTCAAGAGCCAGGCGGCCTCAATATCGTGCCCATAGCTCACTATGTCTCGAGCGCCCATCCAATGGTCATCGAAAAAGAGGTCGAGGTGGCTCGAATGGGCGTTCACTATCTTGGTAACAAATATGTGAATAAGATTGCGCAACTGTTGTTCCAACTCCTTATCCTTCCACACGCGATAAAGGTTGGTGTAGGGTTCAAGTATGTGCAGATGAGTATTCATCGTGCGACTTCCGTTCTCATCTTTATCGGAGAGACGCATATCCCCGATGGGTTGCCATTCGCGTGTCAGTGCTTCGATGTAACCATTATTCTGACTGTCATAAGCATGACGTTCAATGTCATTAAACAATTGGATTGCCGTCTTTAGCGCCTTTTCATCGCCAGTTGCTCGATACAATTCCGAGAAACCATATATCATGAACCCTATGGCGTAGATCTGCTTCCTACAGTCAATGGGATTTCCCTTAAAATCAAGCATCCAATAGACTCCACCATACTCATAATCGATGAAATGATTCAGGATGTACTCCTTGGCTCGCAGGGCCATGTCGAGGTAAGCAGGTTTGGAAAGTACACGATAGGCGGCTGAGAAGGTCCAAAGAATACGGGCATTTAATACTGCTCCCTTGGGTGCATCCTTTATTAAATGGTCTTCTCCATCCCTGCGTCCGTAAAAGCCACCATGCTCTTCATCCACCATTCGTTCCATCCAGTACTGCAGGATGTTCTCCTCGAGCACTTGGCGCATGTCTGCTTTCAGCGCTTCCATCATTGTCTTTGCAGTTTCAGTTGTTCTTCAATATCATTCACACGCTGCACTGTAAGTGGATAGAAGCGAGCTATCACAATAGCCAGTATTGCTACGGCAGCAGGGATGAATGACATTAAATACCAGAGGACGCGGATTGCCGACTCGGGTTGTTCCAGTACGGCTTTAACTGCCAGCTGTTCATCGGTTCGAGGCACATAACCACAAGCGCCCAGCAACCACAAGACTGCTGCACCACCTATGGCACCTCCAAACTTCTGAGCCATTGAAGAAAACGAGAAGATAAGACCTGTACTGGCTGTCTTGTACTTCAACTCGGCATAATCGCTAACATCAGCATACATCGACCAGATGAGGGGCGACATAATGCCCGTAAGCATGGATATAATTATCTGCATCAGTAGCATAAGCCAGAATCCCAATGGCGATACGGGAATAAAGAAAAACAATACTGAGCAGATTGCCAGACAAGTATTAACACATATGAAAGTGGATTTCTTGCCCAACCGACGAGCCAAAGGAACAGTGCAAACAACACCTATCATATTGGCTACTTCGCCAATGCTTAGGAAGAGGCCAGCATAGAACAGAATCGAAAAATGAGAATTGAAAACCGAAAGGCCAAGCATAGCATCGAAGCCTATGACATCGGCAAAATAGTAGGCTACTGTGGCACCACGAACGGTACAGAAGAGATTGAAACAAAGCGCAGCACCTATCATTAACCACCAAGGACCATTGGAGAGAAGGGCCTTGAAGTCCCTACCTATGGAAACAGTGCTAACGGTCTTCAATCGTTCACGGGTAAGAGCAAAGCACAGCAGAAAGAGGATAAAACAAGCTGCGGCTATTACCATCATAGCCCCTTGCCATGCATCGGCTGTTGTCATTGTGCTTTTTCCATTGTTCATCATCCATTTCACAAGTGGTTCCCATGCGGCCAAAGCGACAAACGAACCACCATAGGCAAAGAACATTCTAAATGAAGAAAAGACAGTTTTCTCTTGCGAATTATCTGTTATTACACCCAGCATAGCACCATAGGGAACATTAATGCCTGTGTAAACTGTCATCATCAAAATATAAGTAATGTATGCCCAGATAAGCTTTGCCCCATACTCCCAGTCGGGTGTGGTAAATAGCAGAATGCCACAGATGGAGAAAAACGGAGCAACCCATAACAGGTAGGGTCGATACTTACCCCAACGCGTCTGAGTGCGATCGGCAATAATACCCATCATGGGATCAGAAACGGCATCCCAAATACGGGTTACCAACACTAAGACAGCTGCATCTGCAAAACGCAGGCCGAAGATGTTGCTATAGAAAAAAGGAAGATAATAGGAAAACACCTTCCAGAACATCGACGACGACATATCGCCCAGTCCATAGCCTATTTTCTCACTTAATCGCGCCATTGTTTATTCTTGTTTATGAGTCGTTTGATGGTTTCTACGCTGGCACCTGTTGTCAATCCGTCAGCAGGAGTATTCATGCAGTAGTCAATAAGTCGGTCGACAGAAGAAACTGCCACATGCAAACGAGTATCGCTGGAGGCATAATAAATGAGAACACGCCCATCATCGTCCATAATCCATCCGTTGGAAAAGCATACATTCATCACATCGCCAATATACTCATCGCCCTGAGGTGCAAGAAAATAACCACCTGGCTGAGCTATGACGAGGGTGGGGTCGTTGAGAGCTGTCATATACATATAAAGTACATAACGCAGGCCGCTGGCTGTGCCACGAACGCCATGAGCCAGATGAAGCCAACCTTGTGGTGTCTTTAGTGGAGCAGGGCCTTCGCCATTCTTTACCTCCATGATGGTATGGTAGTGACGAGAATTGACTATGATTTCCTCCTCTATCTTGGCATGTGTGATGTCTTTCACCAAAGCCCATCCTATTCCGCCACCCGAACCAGTATCAATGAAACCATCTTGCGGACGAGTATAGAAAGCATACATGCCATCTACGAATTCTGGATGCAAGACCACGTTGCGTTGCTGGCTCTTCGATACAAGATCGGGCAATCGCTCCCATGTCTTCAGGTCTTTGGTACGCGCTATGGCCGCTGTTGCAACAGCAGCACTGAGGTCACCACATTGTGAATCATCGTGTCGTTCAGCACAAAACACACCATATATCCATCCGTCCTCATGCTGTGTCAGGCGCATGTCGTAGATATTGGTAGCAGGAATTGCTGATTCGGGCATTGTGATAGGTTCAGGCCAGAATCGAAAGTTATCCACACCATTTGGACTTTCAGCCACTGCAAAGAACGACTTGCGGTCAGCACCCTCCACCCGACATACCAACAAGTATCGTCCGTTTATTTTGATGGCACCGGCATTAAGTACGGCGTTCATCATAATGCGCTGCATCAAGTAGGGATTATCCTTTTTATTAAAGTCATATCGCCATTCTAACGGGGTATGTTCTGCAGTCAAGATGGGATGTTTGTAGCGCTCATATATTCCGTTACCCCATTCCTCGGGCTCATTCTGAAGCATAAGCAATGCCTCGTGTCGCTCACATATCTGTTTCAGTCGTGATTCGTAATTCATTGTATGATAAATGAGATTATTCAATCTTCAATATCCTTTAACATCAGTATCTTACTGTCCTCAACCATACGGCAGAAGTCGGGGGCATCCTTGGTATCAGGTGCAGGAGCAAAGTACTGCCGTCTGTCGGCATTGCGCCACACGAGGAAATAGCAAAGGGGGTATTGTTCGATTTGAGGCTTCAGCACACGCGTCCACCATGTGGGGTCGGGTATATTAAGGTAACCACACTCAGTAAGTGCCACCAGTCGGTTAGCTTTCTTAGCATAATTGCATAACTGAGTGAGGTCCTTGTTGAGTGTACTGATGAAATCCTTCTCGCCACCTCGCTGTTGGTAGGCATCGAGACCTATAATGTCCACACGGTCGTCGCCCGGATAGGTGTCGAAGATGTCGGATGGGTAACCATAGTTAGGACTCCAGCTCCACACAATGTTCGTGAGGCCGTCGGCTATGAGTCGGTCTTGAATAAGGTTCCACAATGCCTTGTATTCCTCTGTGGTACAGAGTCCTCTACCCCACCAAAACCAGCCACCACTATTCTCATGCCAAGGGCGGAAGATAAAAGGAACGGGACGCCCGTGCTCATCACACAACGACCGTAAGAAGGCAGAGAGTCGCAACATCCAAAGTTGGAATTTCTCATGCTGTGAACCTTCAGGCAAGATACTGCGAACCACTTCCTTGTTCTTGTTGTCCCAAGCCGTACCACCTGTCAACGGATTACGTGGATGCCACGAAATAGTAGCTATGCCACCACGACGAACGTGTGCCAATAGTTCTTCGCGAATGCGATTGAAAGGTACGCTGTCAAGGTTTTTCTCATTACCCATTTCTATGCCACCAAGTTCGAAACCCATCACGGCAGGATAGTCACCACTGACAGCAAGCACATCCGAACGACCACGATCCCATTGCCAGCCTAAGCCATAGAACGGAGCATCCTGATGACCAAACATAATACCACGATCGGTGAGTCTTCTTAAACGTTGGAGCAATGTTTCGCGGCCTGTGACAGACGACTGTTGAGGATAGAGTGGTTGTATGGTAGGAATAGTAGTAGATGTGGCTTTAGTGCGACCAATGGGTGTCAGACACAGGTTGTCGAAATAGGGAGTGGATATATTGCGTTCGTGCATCGGGGCAATAAGTCCAGCCATACCCTTGCCATAATGATCTGATGTGGCTCGTACCACCTCTACTCCATCGACGAAACCAACAATCTGGTCACCATCGAAGCGAAGTTTAAGATTGTACCACTTCAGGGCTGAGATACCTTTGACATCAGCTTCAGCAAGGGTGTATTCACCACCTATCTCCACATCCTTACGGGCAAGGATGAGTGCCTGCTGTTCCTTATCACCGATGAGTTCTCTTTGATTGCGCTTTCCACGGGTCAGAATGAGTGTGCAATGGCCATTGTCGTCCAACTTTAAGTAGTAACCTTTTGCCCATATGCCATAGCCAGAACCCACGTCGCAGAGGCGTCCCATCACACCAGCCTCATCACCAGGATTGAGATAAACATCGGCACTTATTTCATAATCTTCCCAACTGGCATCGCCCAAAATGGTGTAGTGATGCCATTCAGGTGCCCAACTGAGGGTGTGGGCACCAACGGTTTGCCGTATCGACATGCCCTTGCGTGCGGGTGAAGGAGTAAGTTCGAAACATCCTATGAGGTCGGCCAGATAATGTGGCAGGTAACCCCACTCTTCGGCATTTCCGTATTGTTCGAAATCTTCGGCATAGGGTATTGGGAAGGGCTTGGAACTTGGAATGTTGGCAAACGAACCCTTCTGCTGTCCAGTTGTCGTGGAGAAGGAATATACTGCATCGGGCTTCAGAGTGAGGGTGATATTGCCACCCTTAGGAGTGATGTCCTTCAGACGAACAAATTGTTGCTGGGCATCGCTATACCAAACGCATAGTTTTCCTTGAGACAAATCATTGGCCACACGAACCTTGACGGTTTGCGTTTTTTTAACGCCCTTCGTTTCAGCAATGATGCTGTAGTTACCCGTCTGCGGGTCACGCATTGTCACCATAGAACCACCTTCGGGCAGGTTTAGACAACCATCGTCGACATAACGCCAACCCACACGAGTAAACTGTCCATAGTGGGCATAGCCCCAAAGTGCCTCACGCACGATGTAGTGTCCACTCCAAGGTTCCTGTGCCAACAGCATAGGAGGCTCCTTGCTGTAGGGTTCCAAGGGATAGGTGGCTCCAATGTCATACCAATTGACGACCTTTGTTGCTCCACTGACGATGTAGTTGGCATTGAAACATTTGACGATGCTTATGAGACAGTCGAAGCCTGGCAGATAGACGTGGTCCTCACTGTTCCAAATGGGTTTACCCATGTCTTCAGCCATCTTGCGTTGTTCGGGTGTCAACTGTATCTCACTGAAGGTGTGAGCACAAACGGCATCGAGAGCATCCGCCAGTTCTTTGTCTTCCTGCATGCGCTTGAGAAAATCCATCTTCTGATTACCCCAATTGCCGAAGCCATGAAGTTTCACATCACGGAAACCGCGCTCGTTCATCGCCTTGCGCATGTGTTTGGCAAAGTCACCGTGCCAACCCTTTTCGTTGTGGCATCCCAAAGCATCGAGTTCCAAACCATGCACCTGACGCAGACCTTTCATCCAATCGATATAATAATCCACCATATCATCCGACCAGAAATTGCCCACCCAGGCAGGTGCGCTCCAACTAGTGGCATCGAGTGATAGGGCGGCATTGCGGCGCTTTGCCTCTTGCATTACCCACCACATATAACCACGCAGGAAGTTGGCATCTCCACGATAATGACTGTGACTTGGCATCGAACCTTGTGTGCTGTTGCCATCGCCGGGAACCTCCACAAGAATGGCACTGACTGATGCTCCAAACATGGGCTTATACACCATATCCATAATCTGTGAACGTTGTGGTTCGGGATAGTCCTTCAGCAGGACAGAGGTGGCACCACCACCATTGACGGCTCCGATACCGTCGAATTGTTTACCCGATGATTTGGCACTCAGTTGGATGGTTTGTGCTGTGACACTACCCCAACCTATGAGCATCATTAATAAGGAAGAAAGAAATCTGGTAGTCATATTCAGGTTGTTTGAAATTATTCAAGAGCTTTTACAGTCACATGTTGGTTGGCAATGGAAAGGCGGAACTCGCCTGGTTCCAATACCCACTTGTCGTTCAGGTCGACAAACGATAGATTGTTGGCAGGCAATTGCAAAGTAATAGTCCGCGTTTCGCCTGGTTGCAACTCCACTTTTTCGAAAGCACGCAAGCGACGAATGTCGGGAGTGAGACTTGCCACAAGATCACTGCTGTAGAGAAGGACGCTCTCACGGGTAAGCCGTTGGCCAGTGTTGCTCACATCCACACTGATGGTGAGTACATCTCCCTTGCGGAAGGTGGACTTGTCCACACGCATATTGTTGTAACTCACCGTAGTATAGTGCAATCCATAGCCAAAGGGCCACTGAACGTCCATGACGGCATCGTAGTTGTAATTTCCACCCATCTGTCCCATGTTTTCACAAGGTTTGTAGTCGTAGGTAACAAGGGCTCCTGTGTATTTGGGATAGGTATAAGGCATGCGACCCGTGAAATCGGCATCGCCTGCCAACAGGCGTGCAAATGCAGTGCCACCATAGTTACTGGGCAGGAATGTGTGGACGACTGCCTTACACAGAGGTTCGATATCACGAATGATGCGTGGACGTCCTTCGGTCAGGACAAGGACAATAGGTTTGTCTGTCTTTGCCAACTGGCGTACCATCTCCTTTTGATTGTCGCTAAGATTCAGGTCATTGATATTGCCTGGTGTCTCACAATACGAGTTTTCGCCTACACAACAGATGATGACATCGGCCTTTTGTGCCGCATCTGTCAGTTGGCTCCAGTCCGATGCCTGGTGGTCGAGGTCAAAGTTCCTACCGTCCCAGCGCACGCCTTGCAAGTACTGCACATTCTCAGTTCCGAATCTTTCCTTCAGCGCTTGCTGGAAGGTGGGATATACACCCATCTTTGGTGCAAGTTCGTTAGTACGGTCGCCTTGCCATGTATAAGACCATCCACCATTCATGCCACGCAGATTATCGGCATTAGGTCCACAAACCAACAATTTTGTGCCTTGCTTCAAAGGCAATAACTTTTCATTCTCCCCACTTATATTTTCATTCTTCAACAGCACCAAGCACTCCTCCGCCATCTGTTCTGCCTCAAGAGCATAGCGTTCGCTGGCAAAATCGGGGAATTCCTTCGCTAATTTCGTAACATCCTTGTCCCAGGTCTTCTTATCCAAGAGCCCAAGTCGAATCTTCAACCGAAGGATGCGGCGCACGGCATCATCGATGCGTGTCATAGGCACACGACCCTCGTCGACCAATTCCTTCAACAGGTCACAGAATTCCACTTCGTAAGGCACCATGGACATATCTATGCCTGCATTGATGGCCAGACAGATGGCATCTTTCTTCGTTGCTGCAATATGGTCACGCGTGCAGATGTTGTTGATGTCTGCCCAGTCCGTCACAATCATACCATCCCACTGCAACTCCTCCTTCAACCATGTTGTCAGATACTTGGAATTGGCATGGAAAGGCACACCATTGTTCACACCAGAATTCACCATCAAAGAGAGGGCTCCTGCCAGGATAGCACTGCGGAAGGGTTGGAAGAACTTTTCACGCATCTCCCGTTCAGTGACACTGCTGGGCGTACGATCCTTGCCACTGACTGGCACACCATAAGCCATATAATGTTTCAGGCATGCGGCCACGTTCTGTGGACCGATATGGTTAGTGTCGTTGCCCTGATAGCCAAGCACTGCCTGTCGGGCCATTTCACAATTGAGATAGACATCCTCGCCATAGCTTTCCCACATTCGACTCCATAGTGGTTGGCGTCCCAAATCCATCACGGGCGAATACACCCAAGGAATAAGACCTGCCCTACTCTCATAAGCCGCAATCTCACTGACACGGCGAGGGATGTTTCGATTGAAGGAAGCCGCCTGACCTATCTCTTGCGGAAAGAGTGTTGCCCCCCAAGTGTATGAAGCACCATGAATCTGGTCGACACCATAGATCTGAGGCACTCCAGAACAAGTCTCCATTGAGAGTTGGTTCAGTCGTCGGATGAGGACACTCCACACCTCAGGCTTTTGTGCCACACCCTTTGGCACATTCAGAATGCTTCCCACATGATATTGGTTGAACACTTTCTGCAGGGCATCCTCGTTCAGGCGGAATTCCTGACTCCGTCCGTCTGTGATGACATCGATAGTAAGTTCGCACATCTGTCCTATCTTCTCGTCGAGCGAGAGACGAGCCAGTGTTTGTTCCACCTGTTTTTCTACTTTCTCATCACGAGGGATGGCAGGTTGCTGGGCATGGAGAGCAAGCAGACTTGTTGCTAAAAGGCTAGTCATAAATGTCTTTTTCATATCATTTGATGTATTTTTTGCCATTCTTCAGATAGATGCCATGTTGCTTGTCGGACGATGGGATTCCAGAAAGATTGAAACATTTCGAATCCTGAGGTTGTGGCGCATAGGGAATCTCTATCCCATCCACATATCCACCTTCACCGTAGAACCCCTCCACCATTGCATCCACAAGGTCTTGTTCGTTGAACTCAGGCACAGTACGATGTTCACCGTCGGAAAGTCCCATCCAATGGAATAGTCCTATACCATTTTCCTTGCAACGCTGGGCAAAGAACTTGACGAATTCGATATGATTGTCCCTATTATCACCACCACCACTGATGCCCCATTCTCCGATAATCACAGGAGCACCCTTCTTCACCAGATAGGCTTTCAGTTGTGAGATGGTTTTGTTTAGGTTCGACTTTGCCGAAGCCAGCGTTGAGATATCGGGATAGCAATGAACCTCGAAGAGGAGATGCCCGTCCACCACATCTGTGGGCAATTGCATTTCCTTCAGTGGGTCTTGCAGATGACTGCTCCATGTTCCATTTCCATCACATGCTGCATAGGTACTAACCACAAGGTTTCTCTGCAGATTGTTTCCACCCGTTGCTCGCACGGCATTGACAAAACTTTGGGCATAGTTGTTGATAGCCTTGTACGAAGCTTTTGCCTTCGCGTCGTCGTAACCCTGCGTACTACCAAACTGAGCATAGCACCACGAGTGGTTGGCATCGAGCATTTCGTTATATCCCTCAAAGAGAAGATGTTCGTCATAGTCGCGGAACTCCTCTGCTATCTGTGTCCATATTGCTTCGAAACGCTCGTGCTGGCGTGCATAGACTTCTTCGTCAGCAATGAGCCACGCCGTATTGGATGCTCCAGTGTCGTGATGAATGTTCAGGATGCAGTACATGCCTTGCTTGACGATGTAGTCAACTATCTGGCGCACACGCCTCATCCAAGTCTTTTGTATCTTCGTTCCTATGTCATCGTTCGAAGGCAACCAGGGTGTGTAACTCCATGTTCCGTTATCGTCATATCCGTTTACTGAACTGAAGGTAGCTTCCATGTGAGGATACCATGTTACGGGTACGCGCACGGCATTGAATCCTGCTTCCTTGAAGAGTTTGAAGAGTTTGGCTTGCGTCACTTTCTGTCCCCATGCCGTCTCATAGCTTGTAGGGGTTCGGTTCTTGTTGGCCTCTATCCACATGCGTAGCGTATCACCCGAATTACTGTCCAGGGTATTGCCCAGATTCCACCCTAAACGCATGTGTTCTACCGCCTCGGAAGCCAACTCGAAAGTGATAACCTCTTGTGCCGACAGGCTTTTGACGAGAAACGTCAACAACAGGATGGATGTAAATCTTCGGATACGCATAATGATATGATGTCAAAGTCTTATTTAAGATAGTTATCTATGAATGCCAGACGAGGACGCAAATACTTTTCTTCCCACTGAGGTCGTATGTCTCCAGATGGCCAGGAATGCGTGCGATAAGGCACACAATTGACGGTCTTCTTGCCTGGTGCACCATTGAGCGAAGCCCAAACGGCAGAGGGTGGACAGGTGGTGTCGATGAGCCCTATTTCGCAATATATCTCTGCCTTCGAATGGCGAATGAGTTGCGCCCCATCGAAGTATGGCAATGTGGCATCAATCTGTGCAGGGGTAAGGTTTCTGTGACTCTCGATGGGTTGTGGCCATCCACTGCGCCTTCCAGCACGGGCTCCACCTAAATCTTGCATCGCAGGAACATTGAGTACGATGGCAGACACGCGTGAATCCAGTCCTGCTGCAGCAACAGCCTGTCCTCCGCCCTGACTCTCACCAATGACGAGTATGCGCTTACCGTCCCATTCGGGTTGTTGTGTCATGTACTCGATAGCGCGTAAGAGACGCAGGTACATCCCACGGAAATAATAGGTCTCGCGGTCTGCCGCATTGTGTTCATAATAGTTGCGAAGCATTCCCTCTTCAAGCATTCGGTAATACTCGTTCGTCTGTCCGTTGAGCATCCCATGGGCATTGATGTCGAGGCTTAGGGCTCCATTGCCTAAGGCTGCATTTCCCACACATTCGCCTACCTGACAACGACACCAGTCTCCACTGACACCTGCCGCACGACAAAGGATGATGATGGGCAGTGACTTCTTCTTGGCTTTGACAGGCTTTGCCATATAAGCTCGCACTGGGGCAGGTCCAAGGCAGTTGATCTCCACATCCTGACAAACATATTTGCCCTGATACTGTTGAGGTACTTCCAACGATGTCGTCTTGACCTGCATGGGCAATGCCTTGAGTTGTTTCTTCTGATTGTCCCAATACGACATAAAGTCGGACGGTTCGGCATATCCCGCTTTGAATCCCTCAGGGCTTACGACATAACCTATAGACTCGATGCGTCTCGAACCTATGCCTTCCAACGATAGAACAATGGCACAAGTGCTATCGAGCGCTTGTTCGAAGACCGTGAAGTCATTGCTCGATGGCAACAGACGAAATACACTATCCACCTTATTGTTATATGAGACGCGAACCGTGAGCGAATCGAGAGGCACAACACTGGCATGACACGATACCACTGCACGCTCGCCTTTCTCATACACCCCACTCTCCTTGTTGATACTGAGTCTAAACTGCCCTGTACGATTCACCTCGTCGCGTGTCAGGATAAGTCTCTCTGAAAGGAACTTCCGCCAGAATGCATCGTCGTTTTGCTGACTGAAGACGAAGGGTGTTGTCCAAGGTGCAACGAAGAGCCAAAGGGCTTCGTCCTTCTGCATAGCCTCGGCACTTGGCACACAGTCACATTCGGCAAGAGCGAGCATCTTGGTAGGATACTTTTCACGCAAGATATCAAACTGTTTCTTGAACGAACCGTGTTGCGAAGCCACATGATATTGGTCGCGCGCCACAATGTCGACATACTCGTCACCAGGATACCAGTCATCGTCGTCCAACTCTGAAGTCCAGATGTAGATGAGATTGTGTACACCACGCTCCAAGAGATAGCGTTGGGTGTAGAGGTAGAGCGCTTTGAAGGCTTCAGCACCGTCGTTACCCCACCAGAACCAAGCCTTTCCACCACGGTTGCTATTGCCTGCCGCCTCGTGGAAGGGACGCCAGAGGATGGCGATGCCTTGTTCCTGATAGTGCAGGAAATACTTGACGATGGTGTCAAGGTTTTCGTTGATGATGCGTTGTTCAGGTGTTCCTGGCTGCACGGCACGACGCGGTGAGAAAAGCGTACCCCGACGACCCTGTGCACCAGAAGGGGAATAGAAAGCAAAGCCCTCCTTCGGCGATAGGTCAGTACTGATGGGTACACTCCAATGCCAGATGAAACCTACAATACCACCTGCGTCATTCCAAGCCTTTGCCGTAGGTCCCATATAATTCAGATTGCGCTGGCGGAAGTGTTGGAAGTCGAAGATGTTGATGGCAGGATATCTGCCAGCACGCTCACGAATGCCATCGGCATCTGTCGTGTTATAGTCCCACCGAGCCTGACATCCCGAAAGCACTTGCTTGCCCCACACTTCCTCACGGAGATAGCGGTAGAGTTGTCGCGTTGCTCCTGTTGCCTCTTTATCGACAAGTTGAGGGGTTATCTCGTTTTGTGCCACACTTGAGAGTGCAGTCATGAGGAACAGGGAAAGGAGGAACCGTTTCATAATTGATGATGCGGAAGTTAGAAAGGATTAAAAGTAATTGTTGCGTATTTCCTTGGCAATGTATCGTCCCATCAGTTGCTGGCCTTCCTCGGCAGGATGGAGCCCATCGCGAAGGTATCTCTGCCCATGTCCGTTCTCCAGTTTCTCCGTGATGCCACTCTCGCCATAGCAATCAATCAGTTGCACAGAGAGGGAACGACAAATCTCGCGCAGGATTTCTATCTTTTTCAGGTTGAATTCATTGTGTCCCGTATTCGCCGTTTGGATGGGTGTGCATACGAATACGCGACACTTGGGGAAGCGTTCGATGATGGTCTGGATAGCCCATCGCGCACCTCCTGCCATTGTCGTCACATCCACTTCGTCCAACGATTTACCCTTCAATGCCTCCTCTGCCGAACCCAGTTTGTTGTCGTTCGTACCCATGGAAAAGACGAATACATCGGGTTCGGGATACTGACCCGACTCCACTTCTGCGATAAACTTCTGGATGTGGACTTTCGATGTGTTGTTGTGACGCTTCTGGAGTTCGGAGGCGTCTTGGGTGGGTTGCCATCCTCCGGAAATACCGGCAAAGCCCTCTGTGCCATAGTCCTGCGTGTCGGCGTGGCAAGCCCATGTGGCAGAACCCACTGCAACATTGTGATGTGTGGCAAAGCCCAGTTGCTTGACAACGGTTGCAGACCATTGATTGCCCGAGGTAATACTGTTGCCGTCACACCCGAAGTTCATCTTCGTGAAATCGGGGAAGAGTTGTGCTTTCACGCCCAAAGCAAGAAGGGCAAAGAGAGGGAGGAGAAATACTTGCTTCTTCATCGTTTTATCTGAAATTGGGAAGTTCGTCGCGAGTGATGATGCAATCCTGTTTCAGTGCATCCTGCCAGTATTCGATGTTGGCATTGTTATGGTCGGTGCTGTTGAAAGCCTCGCTATTGGGACTACCCGTGCGGGCATTGTCCCACCAAGGCACCATGAAACTCCAGTACTGACCATCGGCCCATAGTTCGGAAATCTTGGGAATACTGCCAAACTCACTGATGGCATAGATCTTGCCGGGGAAGTTCTTTTTGAAGAACTGATACCACTGTCGCGTGCCAGCAAGCGATTGGTTGTAGAAGTCGAAAGCGACTACATCCACATACTCGTCACCAGGATACCACTTCATCGAGTCGCCTGCGTTGTAGACCCAGATGAGATTGGTCAAACCATGATAGTTGACCATCCTATCATACATCACCTTCCACAGTTCCACGAAGGCCTCTGGTCCGTCTATTCCCCACCAGAACCATGCCTTATGCCAACTGGTGCCAGGGTACTGGTCGCTCCAGTTTCCCTGTGCCTCGTGGAGAGGACGCCAAATGATGGGAACTCGAGCCGCCGCCATAGGCTTCATCCAATTGGCAACTTGGTCGATGCGTGCAATCATAGTCTTGTAATCCTCACTCGTCGGGTCGAAGATGGCCGACGGACTGAAACTGGTCTCACCATCGGCGGTACCAGGTGTGCAGGTATAGTCTTTGCCGTCGTTCGTAGGCATGTTCCAGTGCCACATTGCCGCTATGATGCCTCGCTTGTTGGTCCAGTTCTTCCATATCGTCTGGTTACCATAATCTATCCATCCACCCGAACTGGAATAGATGTCGTGAATGAAATCGATGCAGTTGATGGCAGGGTATTTTCCAGTGTGCTTATACACCCAGTCGGCCTCTTGAGTGTTATAGTTCACACAAGCATGGACGCCTGAGAGCATGCGCTTGCCCACCCCTTCGTCGAGATAGGTAAGCAACTTGCGAGCCTCCACCGAACGGTTTGCCCAGCGAGGAACTTCTTCGAAGGTGACACTGTCTATTTGCTCGACATTGTACATCACTTTTGTGCCATCACTCCGATGGACAATCATGTTTTGCACTTGTCCCATTACGGGTGGTGCAAAAAGCAGCATTGCAAGCCCTCCGAAGAGAGCTCGCAATGACTGACCCATATTTATTAACCAAATCCTTTTCATTTTACCAATATCTTTATTCCGTTCAGGATATAGATTCCTTGCGGGAGTGAATGAACGTCATTAAGCGTGGCCTTGCTCTTAACAAGCCGACCCGACATGTCATAGACATCGCCCTGACGGGAAACATTACTGATGGCCTTGCTGATGCCGTCGACTGTTGCGCCAACCTCCAGCACGAGGCTGTACGAACCACTGGCGTCTGCCTTGCCGTCGGGAACCACATAAGCCTGATTCCTGTAGATCTTAGCTGTCTCCTCAGTGCTCATCTCGCACTTGCCTTCACGGAAGATGATAGCCTCGCTTGTGAGATCCATTTCTTCGTATGTACCTTGCAGGACACCGTCGTTCTGTGGAGTCGTGACAACACTGGTTCCAATGGTCAGGGTGATGGTGTTCACATCATCCTCCTTTTCCTCGTCGTATGTACCCTTGGCAATATACACAACGGGCTGACCAGCTTCGGCCTTTTCCACCTTGTTCATAGCCACATACACCTTGTCATCGGCAGAGTAGGTTCCTACTACGCTGAACAGGCTTCCCTCGCTGGGTTGAACGCTAACGGGATAGCACATCGTCGTGACTTCGCCAGCCTTGTAGTCGGCAAGGGGCTTACCCACTGCATCGGCATCAATCTCCTCGATGATGAGTCCTGAGTTACAGCCTGCATAGTCGTCCTGCCAAGTCACCAGACGGTGATTGTTGAGCTGGGCATGCAAGCAAGCCAAGTCCTTGTCTTCGTAATCCACGCCACGAATGATGTTTTCGCCATATCCCACAGCTTCAACGGTGAAGAGTGAAGGCGTGAGTGTGAGACCCGTCCAACTGTTGCGTCCATAGCATTGGATGAAGAGTCCGCTTGCCTGATGCTGGATGATGAACTTATCGCCTACAGGGATGAATCGGAAGGCGATGTCGGCCTTATCGTCATTGGTAAAGAACATGAAACTGCCCTGACGAAGTTCGTCGGCGGGAGTGCTTTCCAGCGTCTCGGCGTCAGCAGGACAGAGATAGGTATCGAACAGGTCGCCCCAGTCCTCACTCAGCACATTGCTGGTGCTCCAACCTCTCTCATCGTACAGGTCTTCGCTGGCGAAGCGGATGGTGTAGAATTTATCGGGTGAAACCTTGTTGGCAGAGGCAAGGATGGCCGACTTTCCGTCGCCTAACAATGCAATAAAGGCATCCGTCTGTTCCTGTGTGTACTTACCTGACTGGTCATAGGTCTTCACCTCTTCTATTTGCTGTATAAATCCGTCATACACCTCCTGTGTCCACTCACCAGGATTGTCGCCTATCGTGCAAAGGTCAATGGCTGTCTCTGCCGATTCGAGTGCCATACGCAATTCAGAGGGATCAACAAACTTCTCCATGAATGCATCGTAAGCGGCTTTCAGTGCGTCGTAGTCGGCTTTGCTCACTGCACTCTGATCCACCGTCTCGGCCTTGGCAATGGCATTGAGCAGGTTGGTGTATGTCTCACCCATGTTCTGGGCTTGGTTGTTGGGATTCTCACTCAAGGCATAGAGTTGGAACTCGCTCACATGCCAGTAACCACGGTTCGAACTGGTCTTCTCGGCATAGAAGCGCAGGTACTGATACTTCTTGCCATCCTCGATGGTGAAACGCGTAACGATGCTCTCGTCATTCGACCCATAAGGTGTCTCGAGGTCGGTAATCCACTCATAATCGTATTTCTCACCGTCGAAGTCGTTACTGCCATAGATTCCCCACATTGTCACATGGTCATCGCTGGCACCTTTTCGTCGCGAGAAGTCGAACTCTATCTCACCGCCTATCTCCTCAGCCATTTCCACTTGCAGATAATGCAAGCCAGCCTCGGCATTGCCTCCCGACCAGTACGAGTGCCAGAAGGTGGAGTTGCTTCCGTCGAGCAACACGCCCTCGGCGAGATTACCGCCGTCGCGCTGTCCCAGGTCGTTCTGACTGAAAGGACTGCTGAACTGTTCGGCATCCGTAATCAGTTTCTCACGCGTCATATCGTCGGCAATGGCGGCCTTCTCCTTGGCGTCGGTAAGCATCTGTGCAAAGGCAAAGCTGTAGTTGGAGTTCAACAGTTCCTGAGCCACAGACTCATCCACGGGTTCCAGATACCACTCGCTGGCGCCACTGTCCTCGGTGGTGTTGCACCATACGGTGATGGGACCACCCCAACCCGTGCCACTGCTGTGCCAGTTCATGTGGATGTATTTATAGTCATTGGCAGGCTGGTCACTGAATCGGAAGTTGAACATGATGATGTCCTCGTCCGTGCTCAAGGGCCAGATGGTGTTGTATGCGCCGTCCACCTTCGAGATGGCGTCGATGCTGATGAAGTTTTCCTTGTCACCGCACTTCTCTGCCGAGTTGAAGATGAGCTTGTTCGAAGCGTTGCGCAGGATGTAGGTCTTGTCTTCTTGTTGTTCGAGAGTCCACAGGAAGGTAGCGTCCTCGCGGTCCACCGTCTTCCAGTTGTTGGCACCAGTGTTGTCGCTGTACATAGCCTTCGTCACATTGGTCCATCCCTCTTCGTAGCTTCCCTCGACAAACTGTCGAGCACAGATGAAACGATAGTAACCATTGCTGGGCAGATACATCTTCTTGGCGGCAACCAGTGCCTTGTAAGCGTCCACGATGGCCTGCGACATGGCGTTCAGTTGTTCCACCGTCAGTTTCTCCATCTCCTCCTCATTGTCCATGATGAGTGCGGCATTCACGGCATCGGAGAATGTCTGGTACAGGTCGGCAGGGTACTGACCATAGTCCTCGCCCACCTCAAACTGGTCCAGGTACTTCTGATAGCGCAGATATATTTCTATAAGGTTCGCGCGTGCGCCCTCGAGGTCGTCGGGAGCAGGGTTGTAGAACTCGTCCTCGGAACAGAAATAGATCTTGTTGATCGTGATCTCTCCCTCGGCATGGTTCTGAATGACAACACAACTGAAATACGGAACGGCACCAGGCGTAAGCTTAATGTAACCCTCCGTCTCGTCCATTCTACAAACAACGGAATAGGCGTTCTGCCAATTCTCGTTCTGAAGGATAAGATTGAAGTTGCATGACGACTCGTAGCTGATGTACAGGTACTCGGCCTCCTCAATCTCGAAACTACTGCCCAGATTCACACTGTGCCATCCCCATGCGGAAGTACAGTTGATGGTGTTCGTGCCTTCCTCAAAGCGTGAAGAATAGTCGATGTCCACCTTCGCATTGACAACCAGTGTCAATAGCATTGCAAACAAACATGTAAACAGTCTTTTCATAATCTATTAATTAAAAGGTTATACACTTATCCGTCTGCAAAATTATTGCTATTCCTACATAATGGCTGACACTATTTTAACCAATACTTATACCTTTTTCTAAATGAATACTTTTTTCTTCTGATAGTTTTCCCTGAATTCCGAAGGCGAACACCCCTTCTTACGCTTAAACACGCGATTGAAGTTCGACAGCGTGTTGAAACCGCAATCGTAACAGATTTCGGCAATGCTGGTAGTGGAATCCACCAACATGCGGGTTGCCGACCCGATGCGTATGTCCAGGATATAGTCCGACAGTGTGCGACCCGAACGCTGATGGAAGAAACGGCTGAAGGCCTCAGGCGTCATCCCCACCATCTCTGCCATCTTCTCCAGGCGTATCTCCTCGGCAAAGTGCCGTGCTATGTACTTCTGCACCTTGTCCACCCGCCTGCTCTCGCTATGCGTCTCTATGCGTGCAAACGCCGAACTGCTCAGTTGTCGCGCATTGTTGCAGATCGACAGTTCGTAGAGGATGTCCAGAAAGTCGAGCACGGCATGGAAGCCCTTCCTGTGATGCGCCAGATTGTCGAGTTTGGAATACACCTTCATAATCACGGGCAGGGGAAACGCCAAACCACACTGCGCCCGCTCGAACATACGACGAATCGAGTTGAACTGGTTCTTCTGCAGCAGACTCTCGGGCAAGAGGTCCTGCTCAAACTGTATGGTAATCTCGCGAATGTCGTCACGCGTGCAAGTACCTTGTTCCCACACATGTTCCAGGTTCGACCCCGCGATGAGCACGAGGTCGTAGTCGCCCACCTCCTCCTCCGAGTCACCCACGATGCGATGCGCGCCTATGGCATGCTCCGTAAAGTTCAGTTCGTACTCATGGTGGCAATGAATGGGATAGTCGAAGGCTGCCTTGTGCCTATCGGCGATGTAGAAGCAATCACGCTCTGACAGAGGCGTAATCTCCCGCATGATCTGTGACTTGTTTTCCATGACTCCTCAAGTGTGGTTCTGTCACTGCAAAGATAAGCATAATTTTCTTTCCTTGATGATTAATTATTAATTTTTCACTCACCACTAGTGACGTTTGGCTCATTCAAGAATTCTTCATTTCTCTAGGGTTTCATCTGTATTTCCCTTCTTGTCAATCTCCAGCGAGGTCGTGCGCGCGCTTCATCATTAAACTTCGTGGCGATGTACAGGGTCTCCGTCTTGCTGAGGAATAGCAGGGTCTCATCTCGCCTTTCTTGTCTGCGTATTTAACCAACGGAAAATTCCGTCCGTTAACTTTCACCCTTCTCATTTGTCATTGTCTGGATAGTTCCGAACATCTCGTTTTCGAAATCTGAGTTTGCTTTTCATAGCTTACGTTGACGCTATTTTCGCGTTATTTTTACATAAAAAAGTGCCCCGAAAACATGAGTTTCGGAGTCTCAATTAGTTAGGTGATTTGCGTTAAATAATCTCTTAAATTTAGATTATTTGATGCTTCTATTATCATTATTTACGAATTGTTGCAATATGCTTATTGCTTTTTGATTTATATGCCCCTCCTTATCGATAAGACCACAAATCTCTCGTATATCATTAGACTCCGTTTCTAGGTCAATTAGGTTTATGATAAGTAGTTCACATCCTAACTTATGACGTTTGAAATTCCTAATTTCTGCTAATGAGAACTTTCCTTCATAGTTATCTTTCATGTTCTTTACATCGATTGCCACACGATAACTTCCATCAGGATTGAGAATTACAAAATCTGCAAGTTCGTATTGTTTGCCCTCAAGGTGCCTAACCTGGCTTTCTTGCAAATCAGTGTAATACAAGAGAATTGCCTTAAAGGCTTCTTCGCCAATCTCTCCCGCATATTCGTGTGCAAGAATCTCTGGATGTAGTATCAAATCGCCCTGTTTCCATTCCGTTGCAAAACCTTCTTTCTCAAAGTGTTTTCGTATCACATCGTTTTTCATGAATCTATCAAGCCTTGTGTGAGAAGGTGATATTGGATATACCATTCCACTCTTATGTATTCTCTTCCTTTCATTGTCATAAAAGAATGAAAATCCACCGTCGCTGTTGCGTTGCCAACGTCCGTAACACTTAGAGATGAACGTTGTGTATTTATCTTCCTCTGTAAGTTCGTCGATGTTATTGATGACTGGCTTTGAAATGATAGTGCGCTTAAAGGCTTGATTCATGCGTTGCGTCGCCCTTACCTCATACGGGATCTCACCATAATCTTCATCGTCGATTATGTCGTCAGCATTTTCTCCTGATGGAGTACAATATCTCAAAGCAAGTTTCCTAACTTGTCTTAGTCGGGCTTGTGCCTCATTGGCAGAGTTGTAAAGTATCGTTTCTTCTGCTGTTAGCTCATCAGCTTTGTTGTCGATAGTATTTACAATTTTGTCCGCCAGCACCTTAAACTCTTTCGTTAGGGACTTTTCGAGATTCGTGGGATGAAAGAAGGAAACCATCGACTCGTCATAAAGAATATGAGTCGTGTGAGGTTTATTTCTAGTGCGACAAAGGCGTCCCACGGCCTGCTCTACTATGGTTTGCGCCCATGCTGATTTGTCCATTGCTATTCCTTTGTCAGTTTTTTCACTAAAATAGAACGTATTGGCGAATGCCTGATACATCCAATGCCTGACATCGCTCTTTGACAGGTAATTGCGCTCATAAAGCATCATCAAGGTAAGCATGGCGTTGTACAGGCTTTTTTCATATGAGAACACATTGCCATCGTCGTTCATCATTAGATAACCCGTTGGCGACTGCAGGTAAACTGCATCCCAGTCCTTCTTTTGGCGTTCGCCTTCGACATTCCAATTGTCACCCGAAAGATAATCAAGACCTTCAGGTATGTCATATTGCATATTTGTTCCTGCCTTGAAACTTCCGTATGCTGATACTAACATAATCTTCGCTTCCTTGTCCAAGCTGAGTTGACGAAGAATATCTACATTCACCTCCTCCCAATCTTTGGAAATGCGTATGTGCTTGTTCTCCCAGTCTGTAGGTATTGTATCGGTAAATTGGGATGGCATTTCGGTGTATGACCCGTCGATTAAGGAACTGAGCAGGTGTATCTGGGGCTTGTCCTTGTCTCCCGTTCGATTCTGGAAGAAGATCATGCTTCGTACATCGTTGTGATGAATAAACCAATGATATGCTTCGATGAACTGCAGTAGACGGTACATGGGGAAGGAAACCTCTTCTGCTTTCTTCTTTTCTGTGTAGGCTAGAAGAATCTTGTATGTTGTTTCAAACCATTTGTCAGCAAGTCCTTCCTCCTGTGCCGATTGTGAGAACATTTCACGATATCTTTGTGGCAACAGTGGTTGTGGGAGGGTCGATATGTTGAAATGTTTTATCGGAAGAACCTCGATGTGGTGGTCTTGGGGATAGGTTAATGATGAAAGTTCATCGAATCGAATTCTGTCTGCTTTAGGCAACATCTTTACCTTTGTCCCCAGAATGTCGCGAAGGTACCGGATATCGAAATTGCTGACCACGGAATTGCAAGATGCCGTTGCCGAGCATAGGACAACTGACGTGTTGTCGAAATATGTGAGGTCGAGTAAGATTTTCTCAGGGGTGTTGTTTATTTCCCTGCACGAAAGTTTTACGCGATGTTGGTTGTCGCGTTCGTCAACTTCCTCCTGATATAGTCGCACGCCTTGTGTATAAACGGTATAGTCAGGTAGGCTAAGGGGATTCTCGTCCTTCGTCTTTACCACATTCTTGCGATTCGTAATGTACTCCAACAATTGTTGTTCAAATTGGAACTCTAATGCCGTCTCGAATCGTGAGAATAGCGTGTGAACTTCTCTTTCATTTGTTGGGTAGCCCATGAAGTAATCAGCCCCCTTTTGTTGGCGAACCTTCTGAACTTCCTCGTTATATTTTCGACGACTTTCATCTAGCGCCTGAGTGACAAGTTTACGGAACTTTGTTTTAACGTCTGTAATATTCTTCGAACAAAGGCTCAAAAAATCCTCTAATGCAACCACCTTCTCGTATTCCTCCTTCAAGGACTCCTTGTCAGCACTATGGACAAGAGTGAAATGTCGCGTACCCTTTTTATAACAAACGTATGAGTTTGTGTTGTCGTTTGCTTGCGAAACATTCAGGCGCATGATGGGACCAGAGAAAAATACACCTCTGCGATAGTTCTCAATGTCCTCATCTTTGCTAAGGAAGATGTTTTTGTAGGGTTTTATATTCTCGAAAGTATCCTCCCATCTCTTTTGAATAGACGACAAGGCACTCTTTATGCAATCCTCCAACCGCTTGCCATAGTATTCCATAGAAAGATGTTCTGGACTTTCAAGCAAGCTTTTGTATTGTAAATAACCATTATACCCCCTCGAAAAACGCCTGTTTCCAGCTATCTCTTCCATCGCTTGGTCTATAATGGTATTACGCATCGCAACAGCAGCCTGGTCACTTTCGTCAAATATGATAAGGGTGCGTTTGTCTTTCTTCGTGAACTTAGATATGTTTACCTTCTCATCTATAATAGGGTCGATACCATACATCGCCTTGTGAACAGTCATCAACAACACGCGTTTGTTCTTGTACTCTATTTGAGGATAGACTTCGACCAATGACGGGAAGATTTTCTTTAATTGAGAAACAGATACCTTATTATATTGTTTTGTGCGCTCAAGGTGCTTTGTTACACTTTCAAAAAAATTACGGACGGACTTGCGTAGGTTCGCTTCATTCTCGTCTATTTGCTGTTGAATGTATTCGTTATTGTTGTTCGCCTCACTGGCTTTTACAAGTCCGACAAGTCCTTCGTATGTGCGCTTTACCCATTTATTTGAATAACTTAACTCATTATTTTTGAATTTTTTCTTCTTCTGCACATCCAAGAATGCTTCCATCTCACCTAGCAAAGACATAAATTTACCATTATTTATGGCTTTTGAAATGACAACCGGATTGTTTTCGATTATCATTTTATCTTTGGGTTTGATAAGGCTATTGGAGCTCTCGATGAACCTGTCTATCTCCTGATTCATTCCAACCACCAACTTGTTCTGAACACAGAGAATTATTATCTTGTCAAAGTATTGAGGATAGAATTCGCATGTAAGTTTGCCGATAGTGTAAGACTTACCTCCACCCGTGGCTATATCGCAGATATGTAATCCTGGCGTAGTAAACGCCATGAACATCCGCTCTACATGTTCACTTAGCTGTTCCTTATATCCCATATATTTAGCTCGATCTCAACTATACTGCCACAAATATACGAAATAAATAATCATTTAAGGAAATAATAAAGAACTTTTCAAAAACGAGATAAAATACCCCTGGCGAACAGTTCGAACAGATGAACAGTTCGTTTTTGGCTCTATAGATTTAGAGTTACTTTATTATAT
>JAGCVH010000101.1 GCA_017962495.1 Bacteroidaceae bacterium | reverse complement strand
CTTGATGGCGAAAGTGAAGTCATATTCTTTGAACTTCACGCGGTATTCGTCGCGTGGCCATGCACCCCATGAGTTGACACAACCTAGTCCCAGCTGATGCTGCTGGATGTGAACCGAGGTCATACCCGAGGGAATTAGGTCGCCGCTGTGGCGTCCCCAAGCCTTGTCTTTACTGGGACCGTCGTCCAATTGGCCAATGGTGTAGGGCAGGGCAGAGGCTTCCATCGGTGCGTTACTGTAGAACTGCAGTCCCTTGCCGTTCTGGTCTATGACTGAGAACCAGCGCACGTCTACGTGGTTGCCACTCTCCTGTGGGCGGATATACTCGAAGTACTCGTCCTGTACCTTATTCTTATATATACCAAGGAACTCAGAGTCCTTGCGGTCGCTGTAGGTTTCGACGGGGCCGCGTCCGTAGTACTCCACCTGATCATACTGCTTTGGCATTTGGATGCCCATGCCAAAGCGGAACATCTCGCTCATCTGAGCATCCTTGGCAGGCTCCAACTGTTCGCGAACGATTACCTCTCCCTCGGGAGTGAGGGCGTATGTCATTGTTAACGTTGCGAAGGCAGGTCGACGCTCACCGCGGTTTCTCTGTCCGCCGCGGTTCTCGGACTCGCGGAGCTCGATGGTTGCAATAACGGTATTGTCGCTTACGGTGAAGGACTTAACGCCCATGTTGGGGTTCTTCCAGGTTGCGAAACGATTCTGTAGGCCAGCGCCGTAGTCGTTGTCGGTGGGGGCGCGCCAGAACTCAGGTACAATGCTCTCACGGAACTGCAGCATCTCCTTGCCGTTAACGGTCAGATAATCTATCATGCCGTTCCAGCGGCCGATGTAGAGGTCGGTGCCGGCAGCTGATAACTTCACGTAGGTATTAGTCTCTTCCTTCTGGATTTGAGCTGTCTCCTGTTTTATCTCGGGATACTTATACTCGTTAATACAGAATTGCTGCTTGGCCATCACCTGACCCTTGTCTATAAGGGGAGCGCCATTCTTCGACTTGAAGTAGAAGGCGACGAAGATCTCGTTGTCGGTGTGGTGACCAAGTACGCGCTCGATTACCTGCTTCATTTCTTCCGAAGTAATTACCTTGCGCTGCTGAGGCTGGATGCCGTTGATGTCGATGGTGCCGCCGTGGCCGAAGGTCATACCCTCTGGACGGTTGGCGTTGTCGTGGTGATGACCAGCTGCTCCGCCTACAAACCACTCGAGTTGCAGGTCGTCAAGTGTCTTGAAGAAATGCTCATTGTAAATCTCAAACTTGCCCTGCTTTATGTCGATATCCTTGACCCATACGTTTTGATAGTAGTAACCTACCTCGTGGGCATGTGGATTCAGTCTTCGGTCTGGCGCGATGATACCATTGCAATTAAAGTTATAGTCAGAGGCGGGATACTTGCCATAGTCGCCACCATAGGTGAAAATCTCACGACCCGTGATAGGGCTCTTGTCGCGCATGCCCTGGTCCACGAAGTCCCAGATATAGCCACCCTGATACTTGGGATACTTGCGCACCAAATCCCAGTACTCCTTGAATCCACCCATCGAGTTGCCCATGGCGTGGGCATATTCACACTGGATGAGAGGGCGTGGATTGTTGCCTTTAGAGTAGGCCTCGCAACCTTCATAGCCGTAGTACATAGGACAGAAGATATCAGTCTTACCATTCTGTCCGGCCTGCTCAAATTGGCAGGGACGGGTCTTGTCTGTGGCTTTCACCCAATCATAGGCCTTTTCAAAGTTGGGGCCATAGCCGGCCTCGTTGCCCAGACTCCATACGATGATTGATGGGTGGTTCTTAAACGAATGTACGTTGCCATATTGACGCTCCAAGTGGGCCTTCTCGAAGTCCTGACGCTTAGCCAGTGTGCCATCGCCATAGCCCATGCCGTGGCTTTCGAGATTTGATTCAGCCGTCAGGTAAATGCCATACTCGTCGCAGAGGTCATACCAACGCGGATCGTCGGGATAGTGACAGGTACGTACTGCGTTGATGTTAAGCTGTTTCATGATACGGATATCCTGAATCATGCGGTCCAGGGATACGATATAGCCTCCATCGGGGTCCAACTCATGACGGTCGGCTCCCTTAATGAGGATGGGCTGACCGTTGACTAGCAACTGCCCACCAGTGATTTCGATATGACGGAATCCCACTCGTTGCTTCACAACCTCTAACACCTTGTTGCCCTGCTTTAGGGTGATGATAAGATTATAGAGGCTGGGTACTTCGGCCGACCATGGCTTTACATTGTCTAGGCTTACTTCCTGTCCGTTGTTGTCCTCGAGGCGCTGCTCAATGGTCGTGCCCTTGGGTGCCTTGGCATCTACCTTGAGCACACCCTTGCCACCCACATAGTCTTGGGTGACGAAGAGGTCCTGAATGTGTACTTTGGGACGGGCGTAGAGATATACCTCGCGAGCGATACCTGTAAAGCGCCAAAAGTCCTGATCTTCCAAGTAAGAGCCGTCGCACCAGCGCATCACCTGCATGGCAATAAGGTTTTCTCCCTTTTTAAGATACTTGGTGATATTGAATTCAGCTGCTACCTTCGAATCCTCACTGTAGCCCACGTATTTGCCGTTGACCCACACTTGCAAATTGCTGGTGGCCGAACCCACGTGGAAAAAAACTTCCTGACCGTCCCATCCTGCAGGCAGGTTGAAAGTGCGTCGATATGACCCCGTATAGTTGTTGGTCTCATCGATGTAGGGTGGATTGCTATTGAAAGTCGTGCCCCACGAATAGCCTACGTTTTTATAGATCTTGTCGCCGTAACCTTCAATCTCGAAGAGTCCTGGCACAGGGAAGTCTACCCACTGTGAATCGTCGTACTTCAGTGTGTAGAAGTCCTTAGGAGCTAGGTTGTGGTCCTTGACGAAATTGAAGCGCCATGTACCTTCCATTGACAGGTAGCGTTTTGACTGTGTTTTATCACCCGTCATAGCCTTTTCGACATTCTCGAAAGCGAAGAAGTCGGCACGTCGTGCCTCTCGGTTCACTTGATTCACTTGTGGATTCCTCCATGCGGGTTCCACGGCAGCAAATGCTGTCGCTGAACTTAGAAGAAGCGTTGAAAGTAATAGTTTCTTTAGCATAATATTATTGTTAATGGTAATTTCGTGCAAAGTTACAAAAAATGTTTTGAAATTCCGCGATTTCTAACTCTTTTGTAATGAGTTCCGATAAATCTGCGAAAAACAAAACTTATTTATTCCTTATAGTGCTTATCTTTTGCTTCTCGCGCAAAGGCAAAGAGTTCCAAAGGCAAGTGACAATAGCCGTCTGGATTCTTATCAAGGTAGTCTTGATGATATTCCTCAGCTTTAAAGAAACATTTTAGTTGCTCTCGTTCAACAACTAGAGGTTCTGAGTATTTTTGTTGTTCTTCATTGAAAACCTTGTTGATTACTTCAATGTCTTGATCGTCGGTGTAGTAAATGCCTGTGCGATAGCGTGTTCCCTCGTCGTGCCCCTGCTTATTTAGACTCGTCGGGTCAATGGCCTTAAAAAACATTCTAAGTAGGAATTCTAAACTGGCCACTTCTGGATTATACCTTACGTGTACCGTCTCAGCGTGTCCTGTCTTGTCAGTATAAACTTCTTTGTACGAAGGGTCCTCTGTGTGTCCATTCGCAAATCCTACTTCTGTTTCCAACACACCTTCAATCTGTTTGAAGAAATGTTCAGTGCCCCAAAAGCAACCGCCTGCCAGATAAATGTCTTTGATGTTTTTTGTTGTCATGTTAAACTTGTTAAGTCATTAATATTTTGAGTGGCAAAGTTACGAAAAAAAAATGAGAGAGAATCGTGCTTCCTTTCTTTTTTTATTTTTTTCGTATGGTCATTACAATAATATGTGGTGGAAAATATGTCATTTGTTGTTTCTTAATATGCTATTTGTCGTTGATATCTATAATGCTTTCGATGATAAAGTGCCATACTTGCGATTGATACATGTAGGAATGTATACTATAACATTGTTTTGTCACGAATTAAAAATAATAAAATAAGGAGCACCCGAATCATCGGATGCTCCTTTAATATAGGATGGAGTAGGGGGATTAGTCCTCCCAGTTCTCCTGTGACTTGCGGATGTAAGTCTTGTAGCGCAGCTGGGCCATCTTCTGTGCCTCAGCGAACAGCTCCTCGGCCTCGTTAGGATAAGCCTTCTTAACAGAGAGGTAACGAACCTCACCAAGCAGGAAGTCGTGGAAGTTCTCCCAGTTAGGCTCCTTAGAGTCGAGAGAGAATGGGTTCTTGCCTTCCTCAGCCAGAGCTGGGTTGTAGCGCCACAGGTGCCAGTAACCGCACTCAACAGCCTTCTTCTCCTCGGCCTG
>JAGCVH010000100.1 GCA_017962495.1 Bacteroidaceae bacterium | reverse complement strand
TCCGTCAGGAAGACCTTCGCACGGCCATGCTACCTGAGTTCCTCAACCGTATCGATGAGGTCATCGTCTTCCAACCCTTGAAGGAGGAAGAGATTCGTCAGGTCGTTCAACTTCAGTTGAACAACATCAAGAAAATGCTTGCCCAGAGCGAGGTCACCCTGAACGTTGAGCCTTCGGCCATCGATTTCCTTGCACGCGAGGGCTACGACCCGCAGTTTGGAGCACGTCCCGTCAAGCGAGCCATCCAGCGCTTCCTGCTCAACGACCTCTCAAAGGCTCTCCTTGGTGCCGCAGTCGACAAGTCGCGACCCATAACCGTGGAGGCCGAAGGCGACCATCTCGTATTCCGCAACTGACAGGAAAAGAATTAAGTATTACACATAAATAGGGAGGCCCCATGATGAGGCCTCCCTATTTATTACCCTGCCTTATAGAGGGCAGAAGTCACTTCACGGGAGTCACGGTGTAGGTGAAATTGTAGTCCTGCCAGGGCATCTGATACTCCTGACGAGGCCATGCGCCCCAACTGGTGACGCATCCGAGGCCAAACTGGCGGGCCTGGAGTTGAACCACGGAGAAGGGACGAGGAGTGAGATCGCCACTATGGCTCTGGTGAGCATCCTTGCGAGGTCCGTCGTCGAGGTCATCGGGCAGGTAGTTGAGGGCGGAAGCCTCCATGTTGCCCATAGCTGCGAAGCACAGGCCGTGACCAGCCTTGTCGAGCATCTGCCAGTAGCGGACGTCGGTCTTGTTGCCGCTCTCCTGCGGACGAACATAGCCCCAATACTGATCGGCAACCTGCTGAGTGTAGATGCCCAGCTTCTGGCCGTTGTTGCGGTCGATGTAGTTCTCCTGAGGACCACGTCCGTAGAACTTGACGGTCTCATATTGTCCGGGCATTACCAATTGCATGCCGAAACGGAAGAGCTGGGGCCGCTGGTCGCCCTGGGGGCCTTGTCTCCTGCCTTCGCGACGAGGTTCTTCTGCACGTTGCTCAGCCTGTTCGTTTACATCGAGATTCTGGTTCACAACGAGTGTTCCGTTGGCAGCAAGCGTATAGGTAAGGGTGAGGCGGGCGTCGAGGCGCAGGAGCTGGAAGACGGCCGTAATCGTGCGGGCCGATTCATTGCCCGAGAGACCAATATGAAGGAGTCGCTTGTCAGGACTCTTCCACTCGCGGAAGCGGTTCTGCAGACCTGCTCCAAAGTCGTTGTCAGTAGGAGCGCGCCAGAAGTTGGGTGTCACGGAATAACCATCCTCGAGCATGGGACGGCCATCGACGTCGAGATAGTCGATTTCACCCGTACGGCGGTTGACCGTCACGTCCACACCGTTAGCCGAGAGGGTGTAGCAAGCAAGCATACTGTCGGCCTTCACCTTCATGTTCCGGTCGGACTTCATCACCGACTCCATCGTGGGATAGGTGTAACCCTGAACTACGAATTGCTCGCGAGCCACAACGCTGCCCACATCGAGGAGCCCATCGGGCTGATTGAGATAGAACTCGATGTTCACGAGCATCTCCTTGCCGAGATTGGCGGCCTTGAGTTTCTTGATGGTTTCAGCCATTTGCTTCACGTCGTAGGTGCGGGTCTGCTGTGGCGCAACCTCCAAATTGTCGAGGTCGGCAAAGAGCATCTGCTTCTTGCCTTCGATGTCGAGCGAGATGTTGGAAGAGATGTTGGAGAGAGACTTGAAGAAGTTCTCGTTGTAGATGTCGATGGTGCCCTTCTCGAGGTCGAGATTGCGCGCCCACACATTCTGCTGGACGTACTGAACTTCGTAAGCGTGAGGATTAAGTGAGCGGTCGGGGGCAATGACTCCGTTGCAGTTGAAGTTGTGGTCGCTAGCGGGATAGCGGCCTTCGTCGCCTCCATACATCCAGATTTGCTTACCTGTCACCTTCGACTTGCCACGAATGCCCTGATCCACGAAGTCCCAGATGAAGCCGCCTTGATATTTCGGATACTTACGGATGAGGTCCCAATACTCCTTGAATCCTCCCATAGAGTTACCCATGGCGTGGGCATACTCGCACTGGATGAGCGGACGGGGATTGTCGCTCTTGGAATACTGTTCGCAACCATTATAGTCGCGATACATGGGGCAATAGATATCAGTTTTCCCGTTCTGACCGGCCTGCTCATACTGACAAGGACGCGAAGGGTCGAGTTCCTTCACACGCTCGTAAGCGGCAATGAAGTTGTCGCCATAGCCACTCTCATTGCCCAGACTCCAGAAGATGATGGAGGGATGGTTCTTCTGAATCATCACATTGGCCTCGTTACGCTCAACAACGGTCTGCTTGTACAAGGGGTCCTGAGCCAGACGACGGTCGCCATAGCCCATGCCATGACTCTCGAAGTTGGCCTCAGCCACTACATAGATTCCGTACTTGTCACAAAGGTCGTACCAACGAGGATCGTCGGGATAGTGGCAAGTGCGCACGGCATTCATGTTCAGTTGCTTCATAATCTTGATGTCCTGAATCATGCGTTCGACGCTAACCACGTAACCGCCGTCGGGGTCGAGTTCGTGGCGGTCGGCACCCTTGAAGAGGACTGCCTTTCCGTTGACGAGCAACTGTCCACCCGTAATCTCAATCTGGCGGAAGCCGACCTTCTGAGCCACGGTTTCAATGACGTTGTCATTGCCATCGCTAAGGGTGACATAAAGGGTATAGAGGTAAGGAATCTCAGCCGACCAAAGCTTGCAATCCTTCAGTTCGAGCGTGTAGAATTGGCGGTCGGAACCAGCAGCATTCATCTTGCCACTGGCCGATTCGTGAACGCGCACGCCGTCCTTGTCTTCCAAACGATATTGGATGTGGGTCCCCACCCCATTCTTCACGTCAACGTTGATGGCGAGTTTGCCGTCGCGATAACCGTTCGAGAGTTCGGGAACAATCTTCAGGTCACGAATGTGAGCCTTCGGTCGGGCATACATATAAACTTCGCGTGCAATACCCGTAAAACGCCAGAAGTCCTGGTCCTCGCCATAAGAGCCATCACACCAACGCATGACTTGCATGGCCACGAGATTCTCCTTGCCGGGACGGATGAACTTGGTCACATTGAACTCGGCCTCAATCTTAGAGTCCTCGCTGTAGCCTACCTCCTCACCGTTGACCCAAAGACGAAGGTTGGAGGTTGCCGAACCGACATGGATGAAGATTTCCTGGCCTTTCCATTCGGCGGGAACGAGGAACGAACGGCGATACGAACCGGTGTAGTTGTTCTTCTCTTCCACGAAACCTGGCTTGCTGGCAAACTGCGTTGCCCAAGAGTAACCCACATTCTTGTAGATACGGTCGCCATGACCATTCAACTCGAACAATCCGGGAACAGGGAACATTTCCCACGAAGCATCGTCGTACTTCTCGGCGAAGAAACCGACGGGAGCATCCTGATGATTGGTTACGAACTTAAACTTCCACTGGCCTTCCATCGACATGTAACGCTTCGACTGTGTCTTATCGGCCTGCTGAGCAAGTTCTTTACTCTCGAATGCAAAGAACGAGGCACGAGGCGTCTCAGTTCCTACACGATTGACACTGGGGTCGAGCCAATAGGGCTTGCCCGGCTGAACTTTAGGAGCTGCAGAGGCAGAGAGAGACATCGTCACAGCCACTGCAAACATGATTCTTTTGAACATAATTAAAGATTATTTAGAGTGAATTTCAATCGTTTATGGCTCAAAGATACAAATTATTTTTTAATTTGAACTTTCAAACCATTAAAACTTTGAACTTTTATTCGTAACTTTGACTTTGTCTTAGTTACTTCCGCTCGAAAATACCCAAACACGTTTGGTATTTTGCTCGCTTATTCGTAACTTTGCCATAAATATCTAATAACTCGAATGAAAACTATCAACAGATTCATTGTTCCCCTACTGCTCACGGTGGCTTTGGCAATCATGGGTTGGCTTGTTTTGCGAACGGAAACCGACGTTCTCTATCGCTTGCAGGAACTCTCGCTCTGGTTGCCCACTCGCCATTTCTTTGAAACGTCTATCATCTACCCCGGCGGAGTACTCACCTGGCTTTCGGCTTTCATGACACAGTTCTTCTATCATCCCCTTTTGGGCATGACTCTGATGCTGATTTGCTGGGGACTTATCATGATACTGCTTTGCTGGCAGTTCCACTTGCGCGGACCTTGGCGTTTGCTCGCCCTGCTCGTGCCTCTGGCTTTGTTGGCTTGCTTAGTTCAGACAGGCTATTGGCTCTACTACATGAAGCTTCAGGGCCATGCTTGGGTGCCCACTATGGGTGTCCTGCTCTCCTGCCTGCTGGCCATTGTCCATCTGTTGCTTCCCAACCGCTGGGCAAAACTCCTTTGGCTCTTAGTCGTTGGACTTCTGGGCTATCCGCTTATGGGTGCCTGGTGGGTGTTGGCCGTCGCCTTGATGATTGTCCCCCGCCATTTGCGCATGGACAAAGCCGAAGCCATCAATGTGGCCATCGGTTTGGCACTCGTAATCCTTGTTCCTCCTATCATGGTGCAACAGTTCTACGGACAGGTGCAACTCGACACGGCCTACCTTGCCGCTATGCCTTCGTTCCAGTTTGGGCAGACGGATTGCAACGAATATCGTTACGCTTATTATGCACTGGCCTCAGCCTTTGTCATATGTGCGGTTCCAGGTCTCATCTATCGAAATAGCGAACCCGCTTACAAGGAGTTGCGCCTTTCGTGGGTAGTGAGTCTGCTCTGCATCGCTCTTGCTTGCTGGGGCGTCACGAAACGCTGGGAACGCGACACCAATTTCCATAAGGAAGTGGCCATGAACAATGCCATCGAACGCCTCGACTGGGAGGGTGTACTTCGTATTTCGCTCGATCAGGAGATGGGCGAACCCATGCCTCCCACGCGAGTGATGGTAATGATGAAGAATCTCGCTCTCTTCCGTCTCGGAAGGATTGGCGACGAAATGTTCCGCTATCCCGAAGGTGCCGAACAGCAACATGCCCCTTGGCAAGTGCGAATGACCCAGGTGGGCGGGAAACTGCTTTACTATCATTATGGCAAGGAGGGCTTTTGCTATCGTTGGTGCATGGAGGACGGCGTGGAGTTTGGTTGGAGTGTCGATGTGCTTAAATACATGACCAAGACCAGTCTGCTCACTCACGACTGGGAAGTGGCTCGCAAGTACATCAACATTCTTAAAAAAACGCTCTACCACAAGGAATGGGCTGAGAAACACGAAGCCTACATCCAGCATCCCGAACTGATGGCAGAGGACGAAGAGATGAAACCCATCATCCCGATGGCTGCCTTCCCCGACCGCCTCGATGGCGACAATACACTGGTGGAAATGTACCTGCTGAAGACTTTCTCCTCGGGACATGGTGCAGAACCGCGCTATCAGGAAATGACGCTCATCTGCGCCCTCATCATGAAGGACATCGACCTCTTCTGGCCACGTTTCCATCAATACCTCAACATGCACCAGAAGGAGGAAGGCTTCCACGTTCCACGCTATTATCAGGAGGCGGCATATCTCTATTCGATGCTCGAACCGCAACGCCCCAGCGACCTATGGCCAGGACTCACGAATGCCGAAGCCCTGCAACGCGTGCCTTTCGACGAGAGCGTCAAACAGTCGTACCAGCAGTTCATGGACTTCAATGTCCAATGCGGCTCTATGACGGAGGATCAGAAGCGAGTCGCCTTCCTACCGCAATTCGGCGACACATTCTATTACTTCTATTTCCTGCGTAGGAATCAAAAGACGAACTAAGCCCCCTCTCCCAACCTCCCCCGAGGGGGAGGAGACATTTGACATTTAAGATTTGACATTTGACACTTGACATTTTATAAGATAGTATGAACAACATAAAGCGCTACCTACAAAAGCATATACTCCCCTCCCTCTGGAGGGGAATGGGGGTGGGGTTGCTATTATTGCTCGTTGCCTCCTGCCAGAAGCCTAAAGTTCCCGTCCAATACGCCGAATCGAACCGACCTGCGGCCATCTTTCCCGATTATCACGATGTGACAGTCCCCATCAACATAGCCCCACTCACCTTCATCATCGACGAAGAGGGCACAGACTTCGTGACACGCATCACTTCGGGTGGCAGAGAGTGGCTCTATGGCAAGCAGGAAGTGTGTCCCAAGCCCAAAGACTGGGAAAAGATGAAACAGAACGAGCGCATCATGGTGGAGGTTTTCGTTGCCAAGGAAGGCAAGTGGACACGCCTCATGCCCTTTGCCATTCACGTTTCGCCCGACTCCATCGACCCCTACATCTCATATCGAATCATTGCCCCCTCGTATGTCACTTACGAAGACCTGACCATCAGACAGCGATGCCTCGAGAACTACGATGAAAGCCTCATCTACGGCAACATGTCGAACACGGACGAGAAAGACGGCCAGTGCATCAACTGCCACTCCTATCAACAATACAATCCCAACCGACTGCAATTCCATGTGCGTCAAGGTCACGGAGGTACCATCATTGCCTATGACGGCAAGGTAGAACGCGTGGACATGAAGACGGGCAAGACCGTATCGGCAGGCGTATATCCCACATGGCACCCTACCGAGAAACTCATCGCCTACTCGACCAACAAAACTGGACAATCGTTCCACACCAACGACAACCAGAAAGTAGAGGTTCAGGACACATATAGCGACCTTATGCTTTACGACGTCGACAGTCACAAGGTTATGCCTCTCGAGGCCGACACGAACCAACTCGACTGCTTCCCCTTCTGGAGTCCCGACGGACGATATCTCTATTATTGTTCGGCCTATTACGAGAAGCGCGACACAGCCCAAGCCACAACCAAGGAGTTCGACATGATACTGAACTACAAGAGTGTCAAATACAGCCTCTATCGTCGTCCCTTCACCCTTTCGGACATGAGTTTCGGTCCTCGCGAGACCGTTTACGATGCTGCAGCCGACTCTCTCTCGGCAACCCTTCCACGCATCAGTCCCGATGGCAAATGGCTCATGTTCACTATGGGCAATCACGGAGTCTTCCACATCTGGCACGCTGATGCCGACCTCTATCTCATGAACCTTGAGACAAATAAAATGACACCAGCCACTGAACTCAATTCCAAAGATGTAGAGTCGTATCATTCCTGGAGCAGCAACGGACGATGGGTCATCTTCAGCAGTCGCCGTACCGACGGCAACTTCACTCGTCCCTACATCGCCCACTTCGACAGGCAGGGTCACTTCACACGACCCTTCGAGTTACCACAACGCCATCCCAACTACCACCGCGAACTGCTACGTTCCTACAACATTCCCGAGTTCATGTCTGGCCCTGTCACCATCCGTCCTCAGCAATTCGCCCGCGAGGTTCGCAAGGATAGTATAAAGGCAGTGAGTAAGTGAGCCAGAATGAAGTTTACTTTGACATAGCCGAATTCCTGCGTGCACTTAAATCAAGACAGAAAGAGGCGGACAGCGAATAAAATAAGGAATCCTTTTGCAGTATATCTTAGGAGTAAGGCTGACTGCCATAGTATGGCAGTGATGGGTGCCATAGTATGGCAGAAAGTAGTGCCATAGTATGGCAGTAATGGGTGCCATAGTATGGCAGTCGAAGGAACACTTAGGAGTTCAGGTCGGGAGACGGTGAGTTTTTCTGTATTCTTCTTTTGTACCTCACGAAAACGTTATCTTTGAGCCGTGAAGTCTCTTAGATACTCACGCTCGACATAAAAAACAAACGGTTTGTTTTGTTCTGTCCTCGCTTATTCGTATCTTTGGCCCGTGATGTATTAACTAGTAGGTAAAACTGACGGCCATGAACATGAAGCGTATTGTATTGCTACTTGCAATTTTCAACTTTCCATTTTCAATTTTCAACTCCGCCTTCGCCCAGTACCGCGACTATAAAGAACAGGCCACACGAGTAAACCTTCCGTTTGAGTCGATTCCTTCCGAGGAAACGGGCAAGGGTATGCTCTTCAACTTCGACTGGCGCTTCCAATTGGGCAATCCCGAAGGAGCAGAACAGGAGCAATTTGACGATTCGGCTTGGCGACAACTCGACCTGCCTCATGACTTCCAGTTCGAACAGCCGTGGGATCAGTCGGCAGGTGGTGCACGAGGTTTCAAGGCTCAGTGCGAAGGCTGGTATCGCAAGACGTTCGAGGTTCCACAAGAGTGGAAGGGATTGCAGGTGGTGCTCGACTTTGAAGGACTGATGTACTATGGCGACGTATATGTCAATGGTACAAAAGTGACGTCCTCCGACTATGGATACCTTGGCTTCGAAACCGAGATTTCTCGCCTCTTGCACTATGGCGGAAAGAATGTGGTGGCCATATATTCCAACTCTGGCAAACCAAACGGAAGCCGTTGGTACACGGGTGCAGGCCTGTTCCGCGACGTTCACTTAAAACTTCGCAATACCACCCACGTGGCTCGTCACGGCATTTATGTCAAGACGGAAGTTAGTGGTGAGTCGGCTAATGTGCAGATGCAAGTCGACGTGGACGGATTCCCCCATGGAAGCGGCGAGCAACCAAAGACACTGGTGAGAGCTACGATAAAGGACCGTGAGGGAAGAAGCATGGGACAGACAGAAGCCGTGATGAATACGCTTACGAAGCATCGTCACGACGAGATTGCCCTGCCTTCCATCACCCTGACAAAGCCCACGCTATGGGATATTGATAATCCTTATCTGTATGATGTGGACGTGGAAATCATGGTTGACGGAATGCTCACAGACCGACAGACAGAACGCTTCGGTGTTAGATCCATTGAATATGGTCCGGAATACGGTTTCAAACTAAATGGCAAGAAAGTCTTCCTAAAAGGTATGGCCAACCACCACGATATGGGAGCATTGGGGGCAGCTTCGTTCGACGATGCCATCCGGCGACAGTTTAGCATAATGAAGCAGTTCGGATTCAACGCCTTGCGCTGTTCCCACAATCCATACGCCCCCTCACTTACACGCATTGCCGACGAGATGGGTATGCTCATTGTTGATGAACTCATCGATAAGTGGAGCGACGACGAGTTCTGGGGAGGACGGAGACCCTTTATGCAACTATGGCCCGAACTCATCCAAGAATGGATTACCCGCGACAGGAACTGTCCAAGCGTAGTGCTATGGAGTCTGGGCAACGAATTGCAGATACGCGACAATTGGGCAGGATACAAGACCAACGACTGGGGAATCACTACGTATCGCATCTTTGACCAGATGGTAAAGAGATTCGATGCTACACGCCCGACCACAGTGGCGATGTTCCCATCGCGTGCTGGAGCCATACGAGAAGAGAAAGAGTTCAAGACGTATTTCGCACCACCCGAACTGGCTTGCGCAACGGAGGTTAGTTCATTTAATTACCAGTGGGATTGCTATCCGAAGTATTTCGAATATAAGCCCGACATGATTCTCTTCCAAAGTGAAGCCGTGACCAACCAAATGCAAGCACCTTTCTATGGGATGGACCAGAAACGCACTGTAGGATTGGCCTATTGGGGTGCCATCGAATACTGGGGAGAAGCCGACCGCTGGCCTAAGAAGGGCTGGAACTATTCGTTCTTCGGCCACACCCTATGGCCACGTCCGCAAGCCTGGCTCATCAAAGGTGCCTTCGAGCCGGAAGAGCCAGTGGTGCGCATCGGCGTACTGACGGGAGGCGAAAGCCTGAGTTGGAATGCCATCAATGTCGGACAAAAGACATACACCGAATTCTGGAACTTCAAAGAAGATTCGAAGCAGCAAGTGACGGCTTTCACCAATTGTGACGAAGTGGAGCTTGTCCTCAATGGAAAATGGAAAAAGGACAATGGAGGATGGACAATGGTAAAGGGCGAGAGTTTGGGTAGGCAGAAGAATGACACAACGGACGTGTTCAAGCGCGGCATCATCAAGTGGGACGTACCTTACCAAGCCGGTACACTCACAGCCATTGCGTATAATAATGGAAAGGAAGTGGCTCGCCACCAAATATCGACTGCCGACAAAGCCGTTCGCCTGATTGTTGAGGAAGAAGACCTCGCTTCATCGTTTGGCTCTTCCTTCAAGGCCGACGGCATGTCGCTTAAATATCTCACCATTAAAGCTGTGGACAAACAAGGGAATATCGTTCCCTCATTCGACGAACCGCTCACCATCAGCATAGAAGGTACAGGCGCAACCCTGCTTTCATTGGACAATGGCGACCATTACACCAGCGACCTCTTTGGTCCATCGGTAACTACAAAGCAGATGCACTTCGGACAAATGCAGGTCATCCTGCGCTCGACCCGACAAGGTGGCAAAGTGACAGTAAAAGCCACTACACCCAGCCTTAAGGCTCAGTGGAAAGTTCAATAAGTGGCCTTAGATTCCCTCTATCTATCGCAAGACTTTACGCCCGTTCCGGATATGGATTCCGCGAGCGGGCTTTTCTGTACGTCGTCCGGAAAGGTCATAGACAAGGCCATTTGACGTTTTGGGATTATCAATTGAACGAATCCCATCGCCCGAAAGGAAGGTGGAGAGGAGGGCAACGGGATTGGTTCCATCTGGAGCAACGAGCATCGCATGGCGCTGACTGCTGCCGTTCTGCCAAAGGCCACGATTCTGCCAACTCTTCATCACGGTCTTTTGATAGCCGTTTCCACACTCTTCAGGCATCCAATAGTATAGACCCGTGACGCTGCTATAAGGCTCAAGGAAGGCTATGAGGTCACGCAAGAAATTGGCCTGTCCCTGAGCATCGGCCGTCCAGTTGCTGTTGAGTTGGGCTATGGAATAATTGGCATCAGAAGGATACCAATTGTTGTACCAAGCCGTTTCTACGATTTGAACTTCCTTGTCGGCAAAGTCCTTGCCAAGGGTAGTGAGTAGATTGCCAAGGACGGACAAAGGTCCATGCCAAAAGGGGTAATAAGAAAGGCCGATAACGTCGAAGTTAGTGAAACCTGCCGTGCGAAGGTGACGATAAAAGTTATCGCCATTGCGCGTGGCATTACCCATTTCAGTATGAACGACGATGCGCACTTGCGTACTATCAAGTCCACTATCGACAAAAGACTGGCGAACACCATGAGCGGCATTGTTGAGGAAAGAGGCTGTGCGTTGCCACTGGCTGGTGCCATCGCTATATGTTGCGCTCCAAGTGGGACAATAACCGGCAGCAACATATTGGGAACTACTGCTTGGGTACTTGCCAGTGGCGGTGTCCCAAAGTAAGCCGTAGGTAATCTCATTGCCTATCTGCACGTAATCGGGAGTTGCCCCACCATCAATCATTGCAGAGACGACCGAGTGAGTATAAGCGTAAAGCTGGGCTGCAAGAGCCGCACGAGAGTGGTCGGTCCAAGAGGCAGGAATCTTCTGAGTTGAAGGGTCAGCCCAAGTGTCGCTATAATGGAAGTCAAGCATAAAGCACATACCTGCATCCTTAATGCGCTTGCCCAGTGAGAGAGCATAGGCAAGGTCCTGACAAACGGAAGGGTCAGCGTCTTGCGAAGGATCGACGAAGAGGCGCACACGAACGGCCGTCCATCCTTGCGATTTAACGTAAGAGAGGAGGTCGGTAATGACTGTTCCATTCTCATCAAGCCACTTATCGCCAGCTTGCTCATAAGCAGGAATCATGCTCAGGTCGCCACCCACGAAACGTGATTGAGCGACAACGATGTTGCCTAATGAACAATGAGAAGTGAATAAGCAGGGTACTGCGCACAGCAGCAAAAGCAATAGACGTTTCATGATATCTTACTTTCTAAAATACACCTTTTTTACACGATTCGAAACGCTGGTCAATATCTCGTAAGGAATGGTCTCAATGACATCACTCAAGGTTGTCACGGGCAATTCTCTTCCGAATATGATGGCGGTGTCGCCCTCCTGGCAAGGAACGTCTGTAACATCAATCATGCAAACATCCATGCAAATGTTGCCCACATAAGGGGCTTTATGGCCATTGACCATGCAATAGGCACGTCCGTTGCCAAGATAGCGGTCGAGTCCATCGGCGTATCCAATGGGAAGAACAGCTATGCGACTATCGCGCTTCAATTTACCTCGACGACTGTAACCCACCGTCTCCTCCTTAGGAACATCGTGAATCTGGAGTATAGTGGTCTTTAGCGTGGAAACGTTGTAAATCATCTTGTTCGTGCGGGCATTAATTCCATAAAGTCCAAGCCCGAGTCTCACCATATCCATCTGTCTTTCAGGGAAGTGTTCGATACCAGCCGAATTGCACATGTGACGAAGGATGGTGTGGTGGGGATAGGCGGCTTGCAGTGCATCGGCTCCATGTAGGAAGCGCTCATACTGAACAGCTGAGAAGGCATCGAAATCATCGCTGTCGCTTCCCACAAAATGAGAGAATACACTGCGCGGAAGAACGGCTTGCTGGCTTTGCAGGCGTTCAATCAGTTGAGGCATATCCTTCATGGGGTCGAACCCAAGTCTGTGCATTCCCGTATCAAGCTTGATGTGAACGGGAAAGCCCTTTATACCTTCCCGCTCAGCAGCATGAATCAAGGCATCGAGCAGGCGGAACGAGTAAACCTCGGGCTCCAGATTATAATGGAACATCGTTCGGAACGACGTCATTTCAGGGTTCATTATCATCAAGCCAGTGGAAATGCTTGCCTGACGCAATTGCACGCCTTCATCGGCGACAGCAACTGCCAAGTAATCAACGCCCTGATCCTGAAGCATACGCGAGACTTCAACGCTTCCTGCTCCATAAGCATCAGCCTTCACCATACAAATCATACGCACACCGGGCTTAAGCAAGGAGCGATAATGATTCAGGTTCGAGACGATAGCCTTTAGGTCAACTTCAAGTATGGTTTCGTGAACTTGTTCCTCGAGTTGGCTCACGAGGTCCTCGAAATGGAAGCTACGGGCACCTTTGATAAGGATAACCTCATCGTGCAACTCAAAGAAGACCTTCGACGAAAGCAAGTCGGCAGTATCTGGGAAGAAATGACAAGTGGCTCCACTCGCTTTCATCAGTGCAATCGCGTTATGGCATAAGCCCTCTCCCACCCCAATGAAAGTGTTTATCTGATGGTCCGAAACGAGACTGGCTATTTGCTGATAAAGCTGTTCGTCGGGGATTCCCGTTTGCTGCATGTCACTTAAGATGAGCGTGTGACTGCGATTCTTCTCATCAGGACGACGACTCATGAAATCAAGGGCAATGCGAAGCGAGTCGGGGTCATTATTATAGGAATCATTGATAAGTGTGCATCCGTTTCGTCCTCCCATTACCTCAAGTCGCATGGGAATAGGCTCCAAGTCAGATTTGCGTTGTTCGACAATGGTCTTGTCCATACCCAAATACTGACAAACGGCCACACAAAGCTGTTTGTCCAAGTCCCAAGGTGAAGAATCGTCGGGCATTTCAACGGGAATAAGCTTTCCTTTGAAGCCAATCTCATGAATGCATATGTCAACCACACGGTTGCCTCGCGGATAAACAAGCACCTCAGCATGCTGGAAGAGCAAAAGCTTTTCGAGACACTTCTGCTTGTATGAGTTGAAGTTCTCCTGATGAGCATCGCCAAGACCCGTAAATACGCCTATCGTCGGACGTATGATTTCCTCCAGTGCACCCATTTCCCCAGGTTGGGAGATGGCAGCTTCAAAGATGCCGATTTCCGACTCTTCGTTCAGGTTCCATACACTCAAGGGAACACCAATCTGACTGTTATAACTGCGAGGAGAGCGCGTGACGACGTAATTGGGTTGAAGCATTTGAGCCAACCACTCTTTCACCATCGTCTTACCATTCGAACCCGTAATGCCGACTATAGGTATCTGGAACTGACGACGATGAACCGCAACGAGCCGTTGCAAGGCCTTCAAAGTATCTTCAACTACGAGGAAGGTGGCTTCAGGAAGTTCTTCCTCAGGCTGGCGACTGACTACAAACGAACGAACACCACGCTGATAGAGTTGGGAAATAAACTTGTGCCCATCGCCCCTTTGTGTGACGATGGCAAAGAACAGACTATCCTCAGGTGACGAAAGCGAACGGCTGTCGGTAAGCAACCATCTAATGGGAGTGTCTGTCTGGCCATTAAGAGAAACGCCGATGGCCTCGGCTATTTTATTTATGGTATAAGTCATGATGACATAAGTTTAAACGGAAGGAAAAGAAAGATTGGGATAATCGCTCTTAAGTTTGTCGAGTTGCTCACGGGTTTGCTCTTGGAATGCGGCATATTCTGCCGACTCCGGATGCAAAGGCCTATGGGAAAGCGAACGCCGAAGTGGTTCCCACCGAGCCAGATAGTTATGGACTTCGTCGCTCATCCATTCTGCAGACAAACGTTGCCAAATGTAATCCACGGCTTGAGCCGATGGGTGGAGCATATCCTCATCATAGAAACGATAATCGCGCAACTCGTCGAGCAAAAGCTCGTATGCCGGGAAATAGGTTATCCACTCTGGATGAAGCATCTGCAACTTATCGACGGCAAGCAAGAGTCTGGCTTTTGCCAACTGACTTTCGTGCATCCCGTACTTGGCATAACGATAAGGACTGACCGTAAATATTACTTGCATGTGAGGATTGCGCTCGTGCAAAGGAACCAAAGCCGAATCGAGGGCTTCCACAATTTCGTCCACGCCAAGGTCATATTCCTCAAACTCTATCGAGGGAAGCCGATGACAATTGGCCGCAATCTCATAAGTTTCCTTATAAATATAGTAACGACTTGTCCCCAAGGTAAGGAAAAGGTTATCGGCTTGCGCCAGTTCGGTGTGCAAGCATGCAAGAGCCTGATTGGTCACTTGTCTGCATTCGTCTGCATCAAGGCGTGAGAGCGAGGAGTCGCCCAGCCACGAGTGCCACATCCCTTTGTAAAGCACGAAATCGCGCTCTGGGTCAGTCTCCTGCGTAGTGAGCAAACGGCTAATGCTCAAGGGATTGTACATAACCCCAAGAGGGTTCACCATCGTCTGCAAGCGGGCTTCGGCGAACCGCTTCCCCACATGTTCAGCAAAACAAGAACCAATAAACAGATTCTTGTCTTCTAATCCGATAAACCGAAGGGGCGAACCAACGGCAACGGGCGTGCGAAAGCGGTCTTTCATGCAATTCATCATGCAAAAGTACGATTTTCTTTCGACATTTCACAGAAAATGATTACTTTTGTGAGATTAAACTCACATTGAACCCATGAAATCATTTCTTGACGAAAACTTTCTCTTAGAGAACGCGACAGCACAAGAGCTCTTTCACGAGCAAGCAAAGGCTTTACCCATCATTGACTATCATTGCCACCTCGACCCACGCATGGTTGCCGAGAATCATCGCTTCCGCTCCATCACCGAGCTTTGGCTCGGAGGCGACCACTACAAATGGAGAGCCATGCGCACCAACGGAGTACCAGAACGATTGATTACGGGCGAGGCCTCGGATTGGGAGAAGTTCGAGGCATGGGCCAAGACTATGCCTTACTGCATGCGCAATCCTCTCTATCATTGGACGCATTTGGAACTGAAAACGGCCTTTGGCATTACGAAACTGCTAAACCCGCAGACGGCTCGCGAAATCTTTGACGAGACGAACGAACGATTGCAGAATGACCCGAACATGACGGCTCGAGGCCTTATGCGCCATTATGGAGTGGAACTCGTGTGCACTACCGATGACCCCGTCGACGACCTTCGTTGGCACAAGCAAGTTAAGGACGAGGGCTTCGACATACGCATGCTTCCCGCTTGGCGCCCCGACAAGGCTATGAGTGTGGAAAATCCCATTGCCTTCCGAGGTTATGTAGCCCAACTGGCAAAGGCCGCCGATATGGAAATCAGAAGCTTCCAAGACTTCACTGACGCACTTGAACGCCGACACGAATACTTCCATGCAATGGGAAGCAGACTATCGGATCATGGCATCAACGAATTCTATGACGAGCAATACAACGAAGCCGAAATCCGCACCATATTCAATGATGCGTTGGCAGGCAAACAACCCACCGAGGAGGATGTGCGTAAGTTTAAGTGTCACATGCTCTACTTCTTCGCCGTCCAGGACAATGAAGCAGGATGGACACAGCAATTCCACTATGGAGCCATGCGCAATAACAATAGTCGCATGATGCAAGCGCTTGGTCCTGACACGGGTTACGACAGCATCGGACAAAGCCAGACAGCATTGGCTATGTCGCACTTCTTCAATCGCCTGAACGAAAACGGCCAACTGACGAAGACCATTATCTACAACCTCAATCCTGCCGACAACGAGATGGTGGCAACTATGCTCGGAAACTTCCAGGACGGCAGTGTGCCTGGCAAGATTCAGTGGGGTTCGGGATGGTGGTTCCTCGATCAGAAAGACGGCATAGAGCGTCAGCTCAACGCACTCTCTGCGCTTGGTCTTCTAAGCCGCTTTGTGGGAATGCTCACCGACTCTCGTTCATTCCTCTCCTACCCTCGTCACGAATACTTCCGACGCATTCTCTGCAACCTCGTAGGCCGGGACATAGAACGCGGAGAACTTCCTTTCGAAGGCTTTGAGCAAGAGCGCATCAAGCAGATGATAAAGGACATCTCGTACTACAACGCTAAGCAATACTTCAACTTCTAAAGGAAGCCCTCCTCTGACTTCCCACGCGTGGGGAGGAGAATATAATTGTTTATTAAGAATATGAATTAAAGACTAAGATAAATGGTAAATAGTAAATTGTCAAATAGTAAATCCAACTGGCGCTGGTGGATATGCAGCCTCCTGTTCGTCGCCACTATGGTCAATTACATGGACCGTCAGGTTCTCTCCCTGACATGGAAAGACTTTATTGCACCCGAATTTGGATGGAAGGATGGTGACTATGGCCTCATCACGGGCTTCTTCTCCTTGTCCTATGCATTCATCAGTTTGTTTGCCGGCAAGTTCATCGATTGGATGGGCACGCGACGCGGTTATCTCATTGCCATCTTCGTATGGAGTCTGGGCGCTTGCCTCCATGCTGCATGCGGATGGGGCGCTATTCACACGGCTTCCGCCCTTGTGCTTTCCGTGGGCACCGTCTCCGTCTGGTTCTTCCTTGCCTGCCGTTTCGTACTCGCCCTGGGTGAGGCGGGCAACTTCCCTGCCGCAATCAAGGTTACTGCCGAATACTTTCCCAAGAAAGACCGCGCCTTGGCAACTAGCATCTTCAACGCAGGTGCTTCCATCGGAGCCCTTGCCGCTCCTGCCACCATCCCCTGGCTTGCCCGTGCTTTTGGTTGGGAGATGGCATTCATCATCATAGGTGCTCTTGGCTTCGTGTGGATGGGTTTCTGGGCAACGATGTACGATCGACCGGAAAAGAGCCGACATGTCAATGCCGCCGAATTAGAGTATATTCGTCAGGACGATAAAGACTCCACCCCCAATCCCCTCCCGAGCGAGGAGAGTATAACGGAAAGGGAAGCCACGTCCTCCCCTCAGGAAGGGAAAGAGGAAGGGGGTTCTATCCCTTACTGGCATTGCTTCCGCTATCGTCAGACTTGGTCGTTCATTGCCGGAAAGTTCTTTACCGATGGCGTTTGGTGGTTCTTCCTCTTCTGGGCACCCGCTTATTTCAGCGACCAGTATGGCTATCGCAGCGACTCGCATCAGGCCGTCATGCTCATCTTTGTCCTTTATCTCATTGTCACCGTGCTTAGCATCGGAGGTGGTTATCTGCCCAAGTTCTTTGTCGAGAAACGAGGTATGGAGCCCTATGCCGGTCGCATGCGTGCCATGTTCCTCTTTGCCTTGTTCCCTCTCACGGCTTTGCTGGCACAACCACTCGGAACCCTTAGTGCTTGGTTTCCTGCCATCATCATCGGTTTGGCAGGCGCTGGACACCAATCGTGGTCTGCCAATCTGTACAGCACAATTGGAGACATGTTCCCTCGCTCTACCGTTGCCACCATCACAGGCATTGGTACGATGGCGGGAGGTATAGCTTCGTTTATCATCAACTGGGGTTCGGGTCACTTCTTCGATTACTGTCAGGCACAAGGCAGTCAGTTCTCATTCCTCAGCTTCGAAGGGAAAGAGGCTGGTTACATGATTGTCTTCTGCATTTGCGCCGTCAGCTACCTCATCGCGTGGTTAGTCATGAAGACGCTTGTTCCCAAGTACAAAAAGATTGAGGTTTAAGGAGGTTAAAATCGTACCTATGTTCAATGCCAATTGAACATATGTTCGATGGCAATTGAACCTATATTCGATGTCAATTGTAATCGGACGCGAAGCTACGCTTGCGTAGGGAAACGGAGCAAGAACCTATGTTCGATGGCAATAAGGCCTAAGGGCTTCGCAGATAAGCCCTAAGGGTTATAAAGATAAGGCCTATGTCTTCTTGTTGTAAGACATAGGCCTTATTTAGCTCTAATCTATATACAAAATACAGAAAATATAAATATCTGGGTTCCAGAGATTTGATATTAAACACTTAAAGCGTAACTCCATTCTTAAAGATAGCTATTTCCGCATAGCCTCGAGCCTCGCTTTTCGTGGTTTCACCCGAGGCTATCTGCATGATAAGAGCTATGAACCTTTGCAACAACTCCTCCATGCTTTCTCCTTCGAGAAGGGTTCCAGCATTGAAGTCAATCCAGTGTGATTTCTCATGCGCCAAGCGGCTATTCGTGGAAACCTTCAGGGTAGGCGCGAAGGTGGCGAAGGGAGTGCCTCTGCCTGTAGTAAAGAGCACCAACTGACACCCAGATGCGGCCAAGGCAGTGGAGGCTACCAAGTCATTACCCGGAGCAGAAAGCAGGTGCAGACCTCGGCTTTCGCCTATGCGTTCGCCATAGGGAAGTACACCACGAACTGGCGAACTACCCGACTTTTGCGTGCATCCGAGTGCCTTCTCCTCGAGGGTACTGATGCCTCCCGCTTTATTGCCTGGCGAAGGATTCTCGCCAACGGGCTGTCCATGCGATAGGAAGTATTCCTTAAAGTTATTTATCAAGTCGATGGTCTCATTCAGCAATTCCTTTGTGGCACAGCGTCGCATCAGAATCGTTTCTGCACCAAACATCTCGGGAATCTCCGTCAAGACGGTCGTACCCCCTTGTTCCATGCATAGCCAATCGCTAAAGCGACCCAAAAGAGGATTAGCCGTAATGCCTGAGAATCCATCGCTTCCGCCGCATTTAAGTCCGATTCGAAGAGCCGAAGCCGGTTGGGTTGTGCGTCGGAAACCAGTGGCTTGCCGGTAGAGTTCAATGAGTTGCTGCATGGCAAACTCTTCTTCGTCGCCCTCCACTTCCTGACAAATCATGAAGCGAACGCGCTCTTTGTCGTACTCCCCACAAAAGGCTTGGAAGTCGCGAGGCTGATTGTTCTCACACCCGAGCCCAATTACGAGTACGCCTCCAGCATTAGGATGATGCACCATATCGCGCAGTATCTTGCGGGTTTGTTCATGGTCGTCGCCCAATTGCGAGCATCCGTAGTTGTGAGGGAAACCGACTATGGTGTCCACGCCTTCGCCTTCTTGGAAGACTTCGTGTTTCATGCGTTCAACGACCCTACGCACAATGCCATCGACGCATCCTACGGTAGGAATGACCCAAAGTTCGTTGCGAATACCCACTTGTCCGTCGGGACGCAAATAACCTTGGAACGTAGCGCTTGAATTTGAGGACGCGGATTCGGGCACCTTTTCCTCAATGGTGATATCGCTATAGTCGAGCGTACCGCTCAAGTTTGTCTGGATATCGTGATGGTCGATTAATGAACCTTTAGCAACGGCATGAATCGTGTGACCAATGGGAAACCCATACTTAATCACTTGTTCGCCTGCCTCAAAGTCGCGCAAGGCTATCTTATGACCCGCAGGGATGCCAGGGAGGTCTTGCAGGGCCACCGCCACATTGTCGTTGGTATGAATCTGAATGGTCTTCATTATTTGAAAAGAATTAAAGAGGAGTTAAAGGGGAGTTAAAGGGGAGTTAAAGGGGAGTTAAAGGAGAGTTAAATGGACAATAGTCCTGCTAATCAGTAATTCCATTATTGTTGGAGATACCTTTACAATAAGCATTTAGATAGTAACTTGTTCCTTCTAAACTATAGTTCAATTGTTCATGCTCTTCCATAGAAATATAGCCAAGGTCTTTGGAAAGCATAATGTAAAACCGACACTCTTCCAAACTACCTTGGGCTATGTTCATGAAACGTAGTTTGTCAGCCTTACTCAGTTTTTTATACCCTTCCGCAATATTTGCGGCAATTGACACAGCAGCCCGTTGGAATTGCGAGGCTAAGCCGTAAGTCTCAAAAGCCGGGAACTTAGGAGTAAGTCTGTAAACGATTAGAACAAATTCATAAGCCTTTTTCCACGCGATAATATCTTTGAAAGTCATCGTACTAAATCGTTTGTAACGTCCTTTTAACTACCTTTTAACTACCTTTTATAGCCTTTTAACTCCCTTTCGTTATCAATTCTACCGTCTTGAGCATTCCTTTCGCCTCTATGCTGTCGAGCATCTGCGTGAGCATGTCCGTAAGCCCAGGAATCTGGTTCAAATCACCATGTTCGTGCCAGATAAGGTCCTTAGCCGCAAGCACGCCTTCGGCGATCTTCCGTGTGTCGTCCGTTTGCCACAATTCCTCGAGCAATGCCATAATGCGTGCATCGTCGTTAGGCTTAATGGGAGCACCGTCGGCACGCACGCCTCCCTTGTAATAAGTGATGATGGCGGCAAGGCCGAGCACAAGTCCCTTGGGCAGTTCGCCCTTACGCTCAAGGTAAGTCTTCAGGCCAGGCAAGTCGCGTGTCTGATACTTGGGGAAGGAGTTCAGCATGATGCTTGTTACCTGATGATCGACATAGGGATTGAGGAAACGCTCGAGGACATCGCCTGCGAATTGCTGCAACTCATCCATAGGCAGATTTAGCGTTTGCATGAGTTCGTCGAACTGAACCTTATGGATGAACTTGCCCACTACGGGATGCTGACAAGCGTCACGAACAATATCGATACCCGACAGATAAGCTACTGGCGAAAGCACGGTATGCGGACCATTAAGCAACGTCACCTTACGTTCGTGATAAGGTGCCTCGTTGTGGGTGAGCACGATATTCAGTCCTGCTCGTTCGGCAGGGAATTCCTTCGCCAACTGTTCCAAAGGCAAATTGGGTGCAGTCTCTATAACCCACAGGTGGAAGGCCTCGCCCTGAACCACCATATTATCGGCATAACCCAGTTTCTCCTGTATGCTGTCTATCTCCTTCCTTGGGAAACCAGGCACGATGCGGTCGACCAGCGTGGCACAAACATAGCAGGATTCCGTCGTCCACTTCTTAAAGCTTTCGTACGCATCACCAAAGTCCTCGCGCCAGAGTTCCACATATTGGTCGATGCACTCGCGCAAGTGATGACCATTGAGGAAGATCAACTCGCAAGGCATAATGATGAATCCCTTCGTTGGATCGCCATTGAACGTCTTAAACCTGTGCCAAAGCAGTTGTACGAGCTTGCCTGGATAACTGCTGGCGGGCTTGTCCGACAGACGGCAAGCAGGGTCAAAAGCGATACCCGCTTCTGTGGTGTTCGAGATGACGAAGCGCATCTCTGGTTGCTCGGCGAGACGAAGATAGGCATCAAAGTCTTGATAGGGATTGAGCGCACGGCTAATGGTATCGATGAGGGTAAGCGAGTTGACGGGCTTGCCATCGATAAGGCCCTGCAGATTGACATGATAGAGGCAATCTTGCTCGTTCAACTTCTCCACCATACCTTGTGCAATGGGTTGCACAACAACGACCGAGGCATCGAAGTCCGTTGCCTCATCCATCTTATGAATAATCCAATCCACAAACGCACGAAGGAAATTGCCTTCGCCAAACTGTATCACCCGCTCGGTGTACTTATGTTTCTGTGCTGTTTTACTATTTAATGGTTGCATAATGTTTATGTTTTTAGTTATTGAGTACAAAAGTAGCACATTCTTTTTACATATGCAAGTTTTGCAAAGCGAAGTGGAATAATATATCGGAAGTGAAGCCAACTAATACAAAGCGCCCGCAAGCCTTTAAACTTGCGAGCGCATATTCTATACTCCTCTCCATTATACCTCCCCTCCCTAAAAGGGAGGGGTTCAGGGGGTGGGTCCTCATTCTGAGGCACGCACAGGGCGAACCGAAAAGCCGTAGCGGATGAGGTCCCAGTCCGTGTGGATGTCGCCGTAAATGTAGAAGTGCAGGTACCTCGCCTCCGAGATCGATGGGCTACGCGACCAGTAGAAACCTTTATAACCCTGCTCTGAGCGCGACCAATCCCATTGATACCCTGCGGCGGGCAGGAAAATGGAGTTCCCGTTTGTCTTGCTCGTTATCTTTCGTCCAGCGACTCTGTTTTGTACGGTCCACTTTGTAGTAGTGTTGCGGCTGGAGATTAGTTCATCGAACTGTTCTATACTCGGCATGCGCCAGTTCGAGCCCCAGTTGACGTAGGCGGCATCGGCACTTGTTGGCAACTCCGATGGACGGGCAGAATACTCGTAAGGAGACTGACCAAAGGAGACCATTCTTGAGGTCGCGCCCCAGGCGAAGTAGTCGCCATATTCCTCGGGCTTATTTGCACCCACATTCATGTTTGCCCACAGCGTTCCGCTGGGCAGGCCAAGGTCAACAGCTTCTACGCCATCGGGGGGTGTTCTGTCTCCTTCTGGAGTAACTTCACCATTCCCGTCATTTGGAGTAATTTCGTCATCATCTCCACAAGATGTGTACACCAAACCTGTTGTCATGCTCATGAACACGGCAAGCATAAAAAGATACAATTTGTGTTTCATCTCTTTAGGATTTAATCAACAGACATCTTACGAATTACTTAAACTATGAAAGGTGTAAATCTCAATAAATAAATCGAATACGCCAAATATCGCCCAAAACTGAACGAATAAGGTAGCGTACAACAAGGTGCACCCTGTCCTGCTCTCGACTAATATAGAAAGCAGCACCCCCAGCAATTGTAATAATGCATTGAAAGAGATGATTGCATACTGCGAATTGTAGGCAGTATTTGCTTTTCCTTCCAACTTGTTTGACGAGAAAAGTCCTATAAGAATAGATACGATGGCAATGTCTATCCCTAACATGTTTAGATTAAAATCTGACAAATTAGATACCAAACCCTCTAACTGAACGTCTGCATAATGCAGATAGACCAAACCTAAGAAACTAAGTATTGCAGTTAGGACAACCGCACACTTCTTTTCAAATAAGCCCTTGACAAAATCACGCAGAATCACAAACAAAGAAACTTCTCTTGCACAGACAACTCTGCGACTTTCTTTCTCATTTTGATTTGTACTCATTGATTTTCCTCCTGTCCTCCCAGCCCCCAAGAGAACCTTTATTAACGTGAGAAGCGTGGAACTGTATGTCTACACCTCCAGTTGATGGTCCTAGGAAAACCTCGAGATACAGATGTAGTTATAACAGCCCACGCTAACGCGTGAAGCTATTATGTCTATCTTGTATCTCTTAAAGATTTCCTAGGTCTTCAACTGCAAGATAAGAGCATAACGCTTCTTTTATTTCCAATAAGATACACCGCCGCTGCGTTGCTATGAGACGAGTCCCACGCCACAAAGATAGTGAAAACCGACGAACGAAGCAAGTGCAAAAGCAAATTAATTTGTACTTTGCCTTGCAAGGAGGAGGAAGACCGAGAGGTCAAATCAAGCGAAATACTAAATATAAGACGTCATAATGCATTCAAAAAAATCAAAGATACGAATAAAAGTTTAAAAGGTTCTTTCGGTCGCTTCGCTTTTTGAAAGCGTCTCCTTCGTCGCCGAGCAAACAGGTTAACGGTTTATTTATTTATTTTTATTGAACAATAACTAAGCGTATCAAGTAAAAGAAACAGAATCTTCGTGAACATCAATAGGGAACTGGACGGACTGCCATACTGTGGCAGTAATGAGTGCCATATTGTGGCAGTGATGAGTGCCATATTGTGGCAGTAACTTCTGCCATACTATGGCAGTCGATGAAGCAATTAGGTGACTGACTACCGACACTATTAGTCGTGTGACTGTGATTCTATTGCAACTACGGCCGAAGATACTTGGTGGGCTCGAACTTCTTTGACGAGCAAAGCGAACATGTTCGAGTCCTCTCACTCGGAAGAGCCAAATTAGGATGCATCAGGGTCATGCTGTTATCGTAACTTTCTTGCTCCTCTACGCTACGCAAGCGTCACTCCGATGGAGATGCCGAGCGGGGTCCACTTCGTGGTCTCGAAAATAAGCTGCACCTCGGGGTTGCATTAACTTTGAGTCGTCTCCGACGCCTCGAACTTACTCTCACTCGGAAGAGCCAAAAAAGAGAAAAATATTATTTCATAATTATGGCCAAATGACCGAGAAAACTACCTCTTATATGCTTTTGTAAGCAAGCTTACAAGCGAAAAGGGGTAGTTTTCTCTCATTTTTCTCTTCTTTATTTGGCTCTTCTCTCGCTTATTCGTAACTTTGTCCTCCTGATGAATATACTAGAGACTATACAAATACCTGCTGATTTGAGGCAGTTGAGCATAGACCAACTGCCGCAAGTGTGTGAAGAATTACGCCAATATATCATACGTTCGCTGGCCGACAACCCGGGGCACTTTGCCTCGAGTCTGGGCACAGTGGAACTAACCGTCGCATTGCATTATGTTTTCAATACGCCAGAGGACCGGATTGTCTGGGACGTCGGACATCAGGCGTATGGGCATAAGATACTGACTGGCCGTCGCGAGAGCTTTGCCACGAATAGGAAGTTGGGAGGCCTGAAACCTTTTCCATCTCCCGACGAAAGCGAGTACGACACCTGTACCTGTGGGCATGCCTCCAACTCCATATCCATTGCATTAGGTATGGCTGTGGCCGCCCAGAAACAAGGTTCTGAGCGTAAAGTCGTGGCAGTCATTGGTGATGGAAGCATGACCGGAGGACTTGCATTCGAAGGACTGAACAATGCAGCCAGTACACCCAACGACATGCTCATCATCCTTAACGACAATGACATGTCCATCGACCGGAACGTAGGGGGAATGGGCGAATATCTGCATAAGTTGCACACCAGTTCGGCTTATAACAAGCTTCGTTATAGCGCATCGAAGACCCTCTACCGATGGGGCATCCTGAACGATGACCGCAAGGGACGTGTGCTTCGTTTCAATAATGCCATCAAGTCGTTGCTCACCAATCAACGAAATATGTTCGAGGGTCTGAACATTCGATATTTCGGTCCTGAAGACGGGCACGATGTCATTGGCCTCGTCAAGACCATGCAACGCATCAAGGACATGAAAGGTCCCAAGATGTTGCACATCCATACCATCAAAGGCAAGGGCTTTGAACCTGCCGAACGGGATGCCACCATCTGGCATGCGCCAGGTAAGTTCGACCCAGAGACGGGACAACGCATCAAGACGGAACAAAGCAAGCAGACACCGCTTCGTTTTCAAGAGGTATTTGGTGAGACCTTGCTCGAGCTGGCACGAGAGAACCCTCGCATTGTTGGTGTCACACCAGCCATGCCTACCGGATGTAGCCTTTGCATCATGCAAAAGGAAATGCCCGACCGAACCTTCGACGTCGGCATAGCAGAAGGCCATGCCGTCACCTTCTCAGCAGGAATGGCTCGTGAGGGATTGCTTCCCTTCTGTAACATCTATTCCTCGTTTAGCCAACGAGCTTACGACAACATCATCCATGATGTAGCCATCAGTCGTCTGCCCGTTGTGCTATGCCTCGATCGTGCAGGACTGGTCGGAGAGGACGGTCCTACGCATCATGGTGCCTTTGACCTCGCCTTCCTGCGACCCATTCCTGGCCTTACCATCGCCTCACCCATGGACGAGGCAGAACTGCGTAGACTTATGTACACGGCCCAACTGCCCGACAAAGGTCCCTTCGTCATCCGATACCCACGAGGCAGAGGCGTGCTCACCGACTGGCATTGCCCCTTGGAGGAAATCCCTGTTGGCAAAGGACGCAAGCTTAGGGACGGGCAGGGGGAAACAGCCGTGCTCACCATAGGCCCCATCGGCAACGTTGCAGCCGAAGCCTTAGCAGAAAGCGGTCTCGATATCGCACACTATGACATGCGCTTCCTTAAGCCACTCGACGAAGATATACTCGAAGAAGTGGGCAAGCGATACCAGCGTATTATCACCATCGAAGACGGGAGCATAGAAGGAGGCATGGGTTCGGCGGTACTGGAATGGATGTCTGACCACGGTTACAAGCCCGAGGTTAAACGCCTTGGCCTGCCCGACCAGTTTGTAGAGCATGGCACACCTGCCGAGCTTTACCATATTGTGGGCATCGATAAGAACGGAATAAAAACAGCACTACTATGAAGATAATCATCGCAGGCGCAGGGGCCGTAGGTAGCCATCTGGCCCGACTCCTATCGAAGGACGATCAAGACATCGTTGTCATCGACGAAAGTCAGAGCAAGACAGACATGCTCACCGACTCCGGCAGTTGTGACGTGATGACCATCAACATGCCTCCCACAAGCATCACGGCCATGAAGGAGGCAGGTGTCCAGCATGCAAACCTCTTCATAGCCGTAACTCCTGACGAGTCACGGAACATCACCTGCTGCATGCTTGCCCACACACTTGGGGCACAAAAGACCGTTGCCCGTATCGACAATGCCGAGTACATGCAGCCTCAATATCAAGAGATATTCCGTCGCATGGGCATCGACTCACTCATTTATCCCGAAGTGCTTGCCTCTCGAGAGATATTGGAAGGGCTTAAGCACTCATGGGTTAGGCAATATTGGGAGATACATGGCGGGGCTCTCATCATGATGGGTATCAAGCTGAGGGAAACAGCTCATATACTTGACGTTCCCTTGCGCGAACTATGCCCACCTGATGCCCCATACCATATCGTTACCATCAAGCGAGACGACCAAACCATTATCCCTGGAGGTAACGATTGCTTGCAACTGGGTGATATCGCCTACTTCATAACCACTCGGAAACACACCTCACTCATTCGCGAGCTTGTAGGCAAGGAGGACTACCCCGATGTCCGTAGCGTTATGGTCATGGGAGGCGGACGCATATCCGTTAATATTGCCCACCAAAAGCCCGACTGGCTTAAGATGAAGATTGTGGAACGTAGTGAAGAACGTTGCTACCAGCTTAATGACTTGCTGGAGAATGATGATATCGTTGTCATTCATGGTGACGGGCGAGACACGGGCACACTCATAGATGAAGGCATAAAGAAGCACCAAGCCTTTGCTGCCCTTACGCCCGAGACAGAGACGAACATACTCGCATGCCTTGCAGCCAAGCGTCTTGGTGTCAGGAAGACCGTGGCCTTAGTAGAGAACATGGACTATGTCAATATGGCTGAGAAGCTGGATATAGGGACTATCATCAACAAGAAAGTAATTGCAGCCAGCCACATCCACCAGATGATGCTCCGTGCCGATGTAACGACGATGAAGAGCCTCACTATCGCCAGTGCCGACGTGGCCGAGTTCGTGGCCCTTGAAGGCTCGGCCATCACGGGCAAACCCATTAGGGAGTTGCGCTTCCCTCGCGGGGTTACGCTGGGTGGACTTATTAGGGATAAGATAGGTATGCCTATTAATGGTAACACGATAATTCAGCCCGGTGACAGCGTAGTGGTATTTGCTATCGACGGACTCATCAAGAAGATGGACCACTTCTTCCGTAAGGCAGAAGGGGGCATCATTACAAAGATAATAGACAAACTAACGTAAGTTAGGGAGTTGAGGTACTAACCTTTGGCTCTTCATCCGCAGGAGATGCGGTTGAAGGGCCATTTATTTTGTCCACGAAGGCGCGGATGTCGTTCCTCAATCGTTGGTAGGGTTCGCTCTGAAGGAACTTAGTGCTCTTGCGCAACATTAGGTCGATGGGCGACTGACGTCTTTGATAACACGAGAGTTCGTTCTGTCGTTGCTGCGTATGGACCGCATTCTTGCGGATCTCAGCCTCGCGCTCTTTGCGCAGTTGGACACAGATTGGGGTGAGCAAGGGCAGGACGACACCGTCGAAGAGAGTGTGCCCTTGCATATAAAGGTAAGTAGTTTCGGGCGTTATGCCTAAGGAGAGGAGCTGGTCACGCAAGGGCTTATAGGTGCTCTTGCCCTGAGGATAGTGCTGCTGCATCCAGTTTATCTTGCGGTTAACGGCATGGCGAAGGTTCTCCAACGTCCGCTCGGGATGGAAGGGATTCACTTCGCGTAAGCTCACAAGTCCCCCGAAGTCCATCAGCGTGAATCGGGAGTAGCAGTCGTAACGATATACCCATACGTTCCAAACGAACAGGGGCCAGATGATGCGGCTATACTCCTTCATGAAGGCATCCAAGTCAACTATCTCCCTATCGTTTAGGACGGCCATGACGCATACTTCGTGCAATCCCTTGGCATAGCACTGGAAGTTCTCGATGGCATACACGTACGTATGGAAGACAAAGGGGTTAGTTATAATCTCTTTGGATATGGGCGTCGTGCCTTGCATCATGTAGTCGTAGTCGGCATCGACACAAGCTATGAGGCTGTCGCCTAGGACGGTAGTGCCCAATGTGTTAGCCAATACGTTCTTCTTTCCCTTGCCTAAGTTGGTCTTCGACGGGAGCATGACCTCGAATGTCAAGGTGTCTGACTCGAATTCATCAAGCACTGAGCGCCAAAAGAACACGTCATCATAGCTCTCCACATAGGCCACGACCCTGCGCCGTGCAGACTTTGGGCGCAGACGGTTAGCGGCTTCGATGTAGCGCGAGTTAATGTTATCGGTTAATCTTTTAGACACGAGCTTGCTATCTTCCTGATTATCAATTGTCGATGATAATATCTTCGACGTCCGTGATGCAGTCCTGCCACCCGTCCATGACTACGGCTGGGCTGTGCGTGGTTAGTACGATCTGGACGTTAGGGTTAAGCTCTCGGACGAGAGAGATAAGGCGTTTCTGCCATTCGAAGTGGAGGCTGACCTCGGGTTCGTCCATGAATAAGACGTAAGGTTCATGGTTTTGCACGAGCACGGTCAGGAGGATGATGAGCATTTGCTTCTCGCCTGAGGAGAGCTGGTACGGGTCTATGCACTCGTCATATTGTAGGAACACGATTTCGTTGCTATCACGTTTGATGGTCTTGCGTGTATCTTGGAAGAGGTCATCGACCAGATCTTGGAAGTGAGTCTTCTCGGCCACCATGGCTTGCGCCTTAGCCTGTGCGTCGGATTCTCCAGACGTTAAGAGGGCAATCATACGGTTCGAGAGGTTCACCTGGTAGTCGAGATAGCGCCGTTGTAACATATATAGCTGCAGATCGAGCTCAGTTTGGAGCTTGAGGTCGCTAACCTTCGAGAGCAATTCGCTGGAGATTACGGCGCGGTCGAACGAGCGTATGACGTCGAACCTCACTGTCTCGCAGTCCTCGGGGCTATAGGTGATGGTCACCCCGTCGAGGTGCTTATCGAGGTCGCGATACTCTAGCAGTTGCTTGATGACGCGGTTGAGTATGGTGGACTTTCCCACGCCGTTTACGCCGCTAAGGATATTGACGTGTCGTCTCAAGTCCCAGACGATGTGACGCCGACCACTCCAGAGTGACTCGATTTCGATACGTTGAATGTAATCTGCTATCTTTTTCATGGTGGTATGATGTTTCTAAGGGACAAAGTTAGGATTTATGTTCTTAATCTCCAAATCCTAAGGCCTTAAAGTTTGCTTTTCATAGTGCTGAGGGCTTAGGACGAGGCGGATGAGGAGGCGTTTCATAGGCTGATGTGTCGAATGGTTTCGATGATGTTGCGACGAGCGACCTGAGGTTGGAGGGCCACGGACAGAGGCATGTCGGTGGGGGTGATAGGGACCACGTGGGCGAAGCCTGCCCGCAGCAGCGCCTCGCGGTCATGGACTTGACCGGCAAGCAGTATGACCTTAGGTAATGAAGGATTAGGACTTGAAGACGAAAGACTATGGCGTGAGGCGAAGAAGTCCCTGGTGTGTTGGAGGATGCCCATAGGGACTTTGCCCATGAGGGTCTGGGAGTCGGCGCGGCCCTCGCCAGTGATTACGAGGTCGGCATCGCGGACAAGGCGGTCGAAGTTGGCGAGGTTGAGCACGTAATCGATGCCCGATACGCGGCGAGCGCCCAGATATTGCATGAGCGCGTACCCTACCCCACCGGCTGCTCCCGCACCGGCTTCGCCGCTAAGGTCGTGGCCAAGGCGGGCTGCGCTCTCGGCAGCGAAGGCCGAAGCTCTGGACTCCAGTTCTTCGACGATAGCGTCCAGCTGCGCCGGCGTCATATCGGGAGCCGCCTTTTGTCGGGCGAATGTGTGGGCAGCGCCCTGCCTACCTAGCAGTGGATTCGTAACGTCAGTGGCAAGCACAAAAGAAAG
>JAGCVH010000099.1 GCA_017962495.1 Bacteroidaceae bacterium | reverse complement strand
TCGTTTTGTAATTCATGGGTGCAAAGATACAATAAATAAATTAAAAATTAAAAATTCAAAATTAAAAAATGCAGAAGCCCTATGTCTTATCTGCTTAATCTCTATGCGTTATCTCAACAAACCCTATGCCTTATCGCTTTAAGCCTTAGGCCTTATTGTTGAAGGCCTTAGGTACAATGGCAATTGAATATAGGTTCGATTGACTTTGAATATAGGTTCGATGACAATTGAATATAGGTTCGATTGACTTAATCCCTAATGCCGTTGATCCATTCATCGATGAGTGAGCGCAATCCCTCCTGATTTTCTTTAAACTGACTACTAAGCACTTCGGTATGGTTATAATGAAGTATGGCCTCGCCTCCCTCATTTAGGATTTGAGAGAGCAACGATGCTTGAGCATCACCGCCTGCAACCCTCATCATGCCCTCTATGCGTGTGCTGGGCGCATCGACCAATTGTTCGTAGGCTTGTCCCTCGGTTAGCGTGAGACCAGCCGCACTCCTTCCATTGCCTCCGTGACATTGTATGCAAGCCACATTGAATAGTCCTCGTTGCAGAGAACTAAAGGGTGCAACATTGATTGAACCTACGTCCATGCGAATGGTATCGCTTGTTTCAGGATAATCGTCAAGGTTGATGGAGGCAAGTGTAATTATGCGTTCGCGTAGTCGATTAGTAATAGCCAACTCAGCTGTATTAATTTCAGCATCGAGGTTCGAGAGCACCAGTTCGACTTCAGTATTGTCTGGAGTGGTGACGGGCAAGGTTCGAACCACCTGAGCATAATTGTCGCCTGCGGTGAAACCTGCAAGCGAAACGGCAAACCCGCTTTCCCAAGCTGCGACGCCCGAGAGCGTTGCCGTCAGTTTCACTATGCGTCCCTTGTTGGCAGAGGAGGCTACATGCTCCTCTATATCGCCAGAGTCACATGCGACACATAGGAACAAGGCAAAGAATAAAAGATACTTTTTCCTCATGAACTTAGAAGCTAAACTGCACCTGCAAGGAAGCATAATGTGTGGAAATACCGAGGTCGTCGTTATCACGGTCGAGTTGAGTGTCGTGACCATATCGTCCGGTGAACTGATACATTGCAGACAATTTCACGTGAACCTTGGGGATGTAGTAGTTGCAAACGAAGGCGGGCATATTAAGGAAACCATCCTTCGACGAACTATTGCGATCCATGAAGTCGTAACGCAAGCCCATCTGCAGGGTTGGAAGCAGGAAGTAGCCCACTTGTCCATAGGCACCCCAATAGTTGAACTTAGAGTCTATCTTCTGCCGACGCGTGAATCCGACGTGCATCCAATAGGCCTCAGCACCCAGATACCAACGATTGTAGAGCATCGAGAACTCAGCTCCAAGACGAGCGTCATTGGTGCTTTCGCTTTCACTCTCCACATTCAGTCCTCCACTCACGCCAAAGAGCATGCGGCGCCCCTTGAGCATACGGCTGTTGCCCTGCGTCAGAGGCATCGAGCCCCAAGGCATGAAAGTGAGTCGACCTGCATACAAAAGCGAAGGAATATGCCAATCGTCGGAAAAAGTCTTCGTGGCACCATTGACCACACTCCCACTGCCGTTCCACAACCCGACCTCATACCCCATAAGCCATTGGGTAGCCGGTTTCAATCGAGCCTGACCATGAAACTCAACACCCACATCGAAGCCAGTGCCCACTTGCGGGGTTACGGCATTGAGCGTGTGGGGCATGATGACAGAGGTCGTAAGTGAGGTGGGCAACATAGGGAAGAGCGTTTCGCCCAAAGTGGTCAGGTAGGCGTGAGTGAAAGGCGTCTTGAACTTACCTGCACGGAAGCGTGCGGCAGGACTGATGGAATAGTCTATCCATGCTTGCTGAAGCACGTTGGCACCCGTGCCTGCAGCATTGATGCTTAGGTTGTAATCGAGACACCCAAAGGTCTTACCCGTGAAGCCCAGTATGGCATAGGGCACAGTGAAGCCCGAATTTGCCACATTATCCTGATTATAGGCTTTGTCGAGTCCCTCGTCGTCGTAATAGTTCAGTTGTCCGCGGGTTTGCAGGAACAGATATGGTTTGAAGACGAACCTTCCGTCCTTGCTTTGCAGCGTGAAGCCTCTGTCATCGGCAATGCCGAGCACTCCGTTGTCCATATCGATTTGCTGAGCCTGACTGTTCAGAGCCAGCATCAGCAAGGCGATGCTCAATCCTTTGCCCAAGGAGAGGCGTATGTTCGTTTGAAGACTGAAATGTTTCATACCTCTTATATATTTATGTGTGTGTGTTCTTTCTTATAATGATTCCAGAAATTTGATTAGGGCTTGACGGTCGTCCTTCGCCATCTTGCGGAAGAGGTTCTTTGAGGCTTCGCCTTCACCTCCATGCCAGAGGATGGCCTCTTGCAAGTTTCTGGCACGTCCGTCGTGCAGGAAGTAGGTGTGGGCATTAACTTTCTCTTGCAATCCGATGCCCCAAAGCGGGGTCGTGCGCCACTCGTTGCCTCGAGCCAAGCCGCTGGTATAATGGTCGTCGAGCCCAACTCCCATCAGTTCCGAACCCATATCGTGGAGCAGGAAGTCGCTATACGGATGGATGGTCTGATTACCGAGCCAAGGCAACTGAGTACCATTGAGCAGGGTGGCACCCCGAGGTCGGGTGTGCAATGTACTTACGTGACAGAGATGGCACTTGGCTTCGTAGAACATCCGTTCCCCAATCGCAACGAGTTCGCGTTCTGTGAGTGTGCGTCCTTTGTATTGGGCAGGAGTGGTGTTCGACCCAAGTCTACGGGCAGGAACGCCTAAGCCATGCAGATAGAAGTCCACGTCCTCCATGTCTTCAGTCCCAATGTCGAGTTTGTCGTAAAGGAGGCCCATCATCGAACCCTCCTGCATCTGGCTCTGCCCTTCGCATATTTCTTCGGGATATCGGCTATTGGTCACACCCATGTCACTCGAGAATCCCAATTCAACGGTCAAGTCGGCGTGTTGTGCCTTATTCCCAGACAACCCGAGTTGAAGCCTTCCGCGTTCCGTGATGTAATTGCATCGACCTGATATTCCATATTCGGGGTAGTTCGACTGACGCGCAAGTGCCTCTATCTCCTCGCGGTCGAGCGCCATCATCTGACCCATTCCTACGTGTCGCAAAGGTATGCGCACGGTGCAGAACAGGTCTTCGGGTCGGATGGGCTCATCGGTATTCCGATAGTTGGGAGCATACCAGTCCGTGAGGGTGTATTCGGGATAGGCCAGTTCGTAGGGTTCTCCGTCCGGGAACTGGAACTCCTGCGTGTGCCATCGACATTCCAGTTTTCCTTCGGCAGTCACGCCCATGATGCTCTGGTCGTGAATCACGCGTCCATAGTTCTGGAAGAAAGCGCCATTCTTGCGGGTCACATAGACGAGCATCGACGAGAACCCATAGGCTCCACTCCCATAGAAGGGACTCCCGTCGTCGCCAACCTGCGTCCAGAGGGCAGGCTTCGTGCGTCCGGCGTTGCGGTGACAAGAGCCACACGAGTATCCGGCATATACAGGACCAAGCCCATTGCCCGAATTCATCGGGTTGTCGTACAAGCGGTCGCCGTGCGTGAAACGCTTTTCGTTGGCAGGGATGTTGGCCACCCAGTCGGCTTCAGTGTCGTATGCAAAGCTCGAATTCTTAAAGACCGTAGAGGTTCCTGCCGAGAGCTGATAGCCCTCGAGCGCTTCTATGTCTTTCTCCGTCCAAGCCTCATCGTCACTGCAACCTGCGAGCAGAAGCAACAAGGCAAAGAGACTAATAGGTGCGAGCCTTACCATTTCGGAACAAAAGGAATTCGAGGGTGTGGAAGCCACGCACGTTTTGCACGGCCTCAATCTTGGCGTCTTCCTCGTCGTAATCGCCTTCCCACTTAATCAGGCTCTCGATGCGTCCGCTCTTCATCACTTCCTCGATGGCATCAACGTCAAGAGGCCACGAGTCCATGTTGGGGTCTAAACCCAGGTCGGCAACAGGTCCGAAGAGGAATGCCTCACTGGTCTCCCAAGGTTCACGGGCATCTATCCAGAGGTTGGCAGCACGCTTGAAAGTCGATGAACTTGGGTTGTTGCGCAAAGCGACAACGGCCTCCTTCAGGTTGGCTGTTTTGCTTTCAAGGTCGGCATAAGTGGGCAGAACCACCTGATCGACATAGTTCTCAACGATGAGTCCAAGTTCGTCGTCGGAATGATTGCTTATGAAGGCCGTCAAGTCCTTTTCCAGGATTTCCACCAAGTCGGCACAAGCCTGCTGAGCAACAGTTACAGAGGCATTGCCAATATGACTGCGGAAGGGTGCAGCCATGCTCTTGATGGCGTTGTAGGCAGCATCGATGCGACCCTTCACAGTTCCGTAAAGCGCTGCATCCTTGGCCTTTACGAAGGAAGCCAGAGAATGAGTGGCCTCGGCATTGTTTCTGGTGCCGTTGAAAGCATTGCGGATGGACTGAATGTTATTGGAATAGTCGTCGATGGAATGCCAACTGTACCACGATTCTACTGCGTACACGGCCTCTGTGTATTTGGCGTGTTCCCAAAGGTCTCGAGGCTCACCAATCTTGGACGTGCCTACCTCACCTGCGATGTCGATGCACCCGTCCACTATCTGCTGGACGCAAGCCGACGCACTCTTATATTCTCCACCAAAGGACTTAAACGTCTGGGCATAAGCCTCTCCGCCCTTGTAAGCCTCTGACCAAGCGCTGTTCAGGTCGCTCGCGTCCTTGGCAAGCAGGTTGGCTACGGCAACGGCATACTGTGTCCAGGTGTTGACGTTCGCACTCGTGACTTCGATGTCTTGTTCGTCAATGCTCACTTCACTTGTTCCCTCGGGAAACTCCTTCTCGTCTTCGTTGTCACAGGCTGTGAAACCTAAACTCAAGGCCAGCAGGCCCACTGCAAAAATGTTCTTTTTCATAGTCTTTATTTTGTTAAAATTAAATTCTTCATTCTTAACTTTTAATTCTTAATTAAATAAGCCTTAGGGCTTATTGCCGAAGGCCTTAGGTTCGATGGCAATTGAATATAGGTTCGATCGTCCTCGAACATAGGTTCGATGGCCCTTGAACCTAGGTTCAATTTTCCTTGTGCCTTTTGGGCTTCAGGTTTGCAAACTTGTTGTCGCTCAGGAACCATCCCGTGAAAGCCACAGCAAGGGCAAATTCGTTCTCGCCTCGATAATCGCCTCCACCAATGCGACGCTTCGTGTAGTCGGCTTTTATCACAATGCCTGGCAGAGGTTTATAGTTGACGCCTGCCACCCACATCGAGGTCTTCAGTCGGGGGTCTGCACCTTTGAGGTTATTCTCATCTACGATGACCTTCTGCTGAGGATTGTAATACTCGTAACGGGCAAAGGGAATGAGGTCGGGCATGCGATTGGCTGGAATCAGGTTCTTGAGTCTCAGACCTACCTCACCTCCGTAACTGACGGCCTTCTCGGCTATGGGTGTCAGTCGGCTATAGGGCGACTTACTGCTCAAACGATTGTTCTTGGCCGTCAACTGACTGCTGTTCCCCACATATCCTCCCATCAGGTTCATGCGGGCAGTAAAGTATCGATGGCTGTACTGGACATCGACCGACCAGATGCGAACGGGCACCCGGAAGGCATAGGTCTGGGGTTTGTCGCTGTTCGAAGCGGCATTATATAAATAATAGTATGACGCGCCCACGCGCAAGCCCGGAATTCCTCGGTAGTTCAGGCGTGCGACATAGGCGGGCGAAGTGAAGTTGTCCACCTCGAAGAACCCTTGCTTGCCACTTTTGACCCAAGTGTTGCGGTCGAAACCATTGGCGTTCAAGCCTGCCACAACCATTGCCAGATAGTCGAACGACGCCCATCGGCGACCCACCTGACCCTGAATCGACAGACCTGTCTCGTGCCAAGTGCTGGGGATGATAGAGGTTTCGCCTTCTGGTCGAACGGTTCCATAGAAGAGGATGGGCTCATGATGGGCGTTGGTCAGGCCTATAGGCACAATCTGATGACCTACTCTCACCATGAAGGCATTCGAGAGTCGATAGGTCAAGTGAAACTGCTCGAGAGCTACTTCGCCTCCTTTTTCCACCTCGGTTTCATACTCGCCGTTCTCCGTGTTCTCAATCTCGTAGGCCGTGCCTGTTCCGCCTGCCTCGAACTCAATCTCGACTCCCAAGGCCCAGTGTCTGTTGAACTTGTAGTCGCCGGCTATGACAAATCGAGGGATGGAAATGGTGTTGCGCTTCACGTCCGAGTTTCCAGTCGAAGTCCCGTTAAAGCGGTTGATGCCGTAGTTCTTGAACTGAGCCACGACCTCTCCATATCCGCCCACGCGATAGCGATTGTACGAGTCCATTTCCGTCGAATCGTTATTCCATTGGGCATAGGTCTGCATCGAACTTTGCGCAAGTCCTATCGTCAACATACATAAGAGTAATGTCCTTTTCATATTTGTCTTTTATTATTTTCTCTTTTCTTAATCATCCTCATCCCCACATAGGGAGTTTGAGAGGGACTTTCATTTTCGACTGCAAAGTTATGCCCTTTTTGTCGCCTCCGCAATACTCAAAACAAGTGATTTTGGGCCTTCCGGGACGCATTTCCTTTACTTGTTTTTGGGCAAAAAGAGTGTTTTTCGTAACTTTGAAGCGTAAAACTGGAAGAATATGAGCGGACGATATCACGAGAACGACCCTATGAGCGACGTCATCAGTGATGACTATCGCATGTTGCAAATGATTAGCCGATTCGGCATTACCTTGGGTTTTGGCGACAAGACGGTTGCTGAGACCTGCAAGGAAGCAGGTGTGGATGCACAGACATTCCTGACCGTTGTCAACTTCCTGACCGATACCAATCACGCACACACAAGCGAGATGGTGGAGCACATAGAGCTGACCGACATGCTGCGCTATCTCAGGAACTCCCACACCTATTTCACCGACTACCGGCTTCCTGCCATACGCCGGCGACTGATTCAGGCCATCGACATGCGTTCGCATATCGCCATGCTTATCATCAAGTTCTATGATGAGTATGTGGCAGAGGTCTCACGCCACATGGCCTATGAGAACGAACACGTGCACCCTTATGTGGAGGGGTTGCTCGAAGGAAGGAAGGGAAATTTGCGCTTGTCCGACATCACCAGTCGGCACGAGGGAAGCCACGCAAGCATAGACCGCAGTCTGACCGAACTTAAGAGCATCATCATCAAGTATTACCCCAACGACCAGAACGCTGCCTTGCTGAGCGACGTACTAATGGACATCTACATGGTTGAAGAGGATTTCCTCAACCATTGTCATCTCGAAGACACGCTGTTTGCCCAATGCGTAAGGGACTTGGAACAAAGTCCTCTCCTGACCGACTCCATCGAGGAAGAGACGGAACAAAAAAGCCCCTCCTCTTCCGTTGGGACTTCTGAGGAGGGACCTTTAAGCGATCGAGAGCGCGAGGTCATTCGCCTGGTGGCAATGGGACTATCGAACAAGGAGATTGCCGAACGCATGTTCATCGCCGTGAACACGGTCATGACACACCGGCGCAATATATCTCGCAAGCTCGACATTCATTCTGCGGCAGGACTCACAATCTATGCCATCGTCAATGGCATTATCAATGTCGAGGACGTAGCACTTTGATAAATCTCATCTCATCCGCCAACCCTTATCGGTAAGGACAAGGGGCAGAGACACTTGTTCCTGCGTGCTGTCGCCATAGGTTACAAGGAGGAACACATGTGCCTGGTCGTCGGAGATGAGGGTGTCACGCAAAGCCTGAGCCGAAAGAATGCCTTTGCGAGCCTCCTTTTCGTGGTCGATGTACTGTTGGAACAGATTATGCAACTGCTCACGATATTCTTCGGGAAGGCTATCATAATCGGCCATTCCACGCATATATTTGTCCACATCGCCCTTAGCCAGATAGCCATAATAGCGTTCGGCGGCCTTACTGGCATTGGCATCATGCCTCCTGCATCCCACAAACAGGACTTGGAGCATCAAAACACAGAAACTCAGATATATCAGTTTACGCATAATCCTTTTAACCTTTTCGCTCGGCATCTGCGCAGCAGTGACGCTTTAACCTTTTTAACCCATTAACCTGTTAACCCTTTAACCTGTTAACCCTTTAACCCATTATCACTTCTGCCTAATGAAGATGTTCATGGGACACCCCGTGAACTCCCAGCGCTCGCGTATCTTATTCTCGAGGAAACGACGATAAGGTTCCCTCACGTACTGAGGCAGATTGGCATAGAAGACGAATGTAGGCACGCGTGTCTCAGGCACTTGCATACAATACTTTATCTTGATGTACTTGCCCTTCATGGATGGTGGCGGGAAGGCCTCGATAAGAGGAAGCATCTCTTCGTTGAGGCGGGTTGTTCCCACGCGACGCATGCGATTGTCGTACACTTGCTTTGCCGTCTCCAGAATCCTGAATATGCGCTGTTTGGTTAGGGCTGAGGCAAAGATGATGGGGAAGTCGGTAAACGGAGCCATGCGATTGCGGATGGCATCAATGAAGGTGTCCATCACCTTCTGGTCCTTTTCGGGTACAAGGTCCCACTTGTTCACGACCACCACCAAACTTTTCTGATTCTTCTGTATGAGTTGGAAGATGTTCATGTCCTGCCCTTCGATACCACGAGTGGCGTCAATCATGAGAATGCACACATCCGAGTTCTCGATGGCACGAATCGAACGCATGACGCTATAGAACTCAAGGTCTTCGCTTACCTTGTTCTTACGACGAATACCTGCTGTATCAACGAGGAAGAAGTCGAGTCCGAACTTATTGAAGCGCGTGTAGATGCTATCGCGTGTGGTGCCGGCAATGTCCGTTACGATGTGACGGTCCTCGCCAATGAAGGCATTAACCAGGGAACTTTTTCCCACGTTGGGCCGTCCCACAACAGCAAAGCGTGGAATATCAACCTCTGGGGACTCGTCGGCATTCTTCGGTAGGGAAGCCACCACGTGGTCGAGCAAATCGCCTGTGCCACTACCCGTAGCAGAGGAAATGCACCAAGGGTCGCCCAGTCCCAGACCATAGAACTCTGCGGCCAGATATTGCTGGTCGTTGTTGTCAGTCTTATTGCAAACCAGAATGACGGGCTTGGGCGTACGGCGAAGGATGGCGGCAACCTCGGCATCGAGGTCTGTGATACCGCTGTTCACGTCCACCATGAACAGGATGAGGTCGGCCTCTTCCGTAGCAACAGTCACTTGCTTGCGGATTTCCTCCTCAAAGATGTCGTCGGAGTTCACTACCCAACCACCGGTATCGACAACCGAAAACTCCTTACCCGTCCACTCGCACTTGCCATACTGGCGGTCGCGTGTGGTACCAGCCTCGTCACTTACAATGGCGTGGCGCGTCTGCGTCAAGCGGTTGAAAAGAGTCGACTTACCCACATTCGGGCGTCCTACTATCGCTACAAGGTTGCTCATGATTCCTTACTTTTACGAGTTACGATTCCAAGTTATATCCGTACATCTTCAGAGAGCGGTCGCTGTTGCGCCAGTCCTTATCCACCTTCACAAAGACTTCAAGATAGATGCTCTTGCCAAAGAACTTCTCAAGGCTTTTACGAGCTTCGGTAGAGACACGCTTCAAAGCCACACCCTGATGACCGATGATGATGCCTTTCTGGCTCTCGCGCTCGACATAGATGACGGCATTGATGTGGATGTTCTTGTCCGTCTCCTTGAATTGCTCGACGACAACTTCACATGAATAAGGTATCTCCTTATCATAATATAGAAGTATCTTCTCGCGCATGATTTCAGTCACGAAGAAGCGCGCGGGCTTATCGGTCCACTGGTCCTTGTCGAAGTAGGCAGGATGGTCAGGAAGGAGTTCCTTGATACGGTTCAGGACATTATCGACATTGAAGTGATGAAGGGCAGAGATTGGGAATATCTCGGCCTGAGGCAAGGCTTCGTGCCAGAGGGCAACCTTCTGCTCGAGCTCGTTCTGGTTAGACAGGTCTATCTTGTTGATGAGTACGAGGATAGGTACCTTCAACTTTGACACTTTATCCAGGAATTCCTGATTCTTGTCGGGTGTCTCCACCATGTCGGTGACATAAAGGAGGACATCGGCATCTACCAAAGCACTCTCGGAGAACTGCAACATCGACTCCTGCAACTTGTAGTTGGGCTTCAGCACGCCTGGAGTATCGGAGAAACAAATCTGCATCTCAGGTGTATTGAGGATGCCCATGATGCGGTGGCGCGTTGTCTGTGCCTTGAAGGTGGCAATGGAGATGCGCTCTCCCACCAGCAAGTTCATCAACGTGCTCTTACCCACATTGGGATTACCAACAATATTTACGAAACCTGACTTATGCATGATGGTCGGTTAATTCTGATTATTCGGACTTCTCACCTTTCCTAAGCCGATACCATTCCTCGCGACTAATCTCTCCCTCCTTGTAGAACTGGGCAGGACTCTTCTGGGCTTCAGCAGCACCATCGTAGCCCCAAACCATGTATGAAGCGCCCCAAGAGAAACCAGCACCAAAGGCAGTGAATATCAGTTTGTCGCCCTTCTTGAGTTGGGGTTCATATTCCCACAGGCACAGGGGTAATGTACCACCCGATGTGTTGGCCATGTGGTCGATGTTTATCATCACATGGTCTTCGTCCACACCAATGCGACGTGCCACTGCACTTTCGATGCGAACATTGGCCTGATGAGGAACAACCCAAGTGATGTTTTCCTTCGTCAACCCATTGCGCTTAGCGATAGTCTCCACAGCATCTGCCATCTTCGTGACAGCATGCTTGAAGACGGGACGACCCTCCTGATAGACAAAGTGCTCGCGAGCATCGACAGTCTCGTGCGAAGGCATCTTAGCCGAACCGCCTGCAGCCATGTGTAAGTGTTCGTAACTGGCCTCAACACGATAGTAACCATCCAGCAAGCCCACCTCCTCAGTAGTGGCCTCCATCATGACGCATGCAGCACCATCGCCAAAGATGGGACAGGTATTACGATCCTGATAGTTGGTCATCGATGACATGTGGTCACCACCGCACACGATGATGCGCTTGTAACGACCCGAACGGATGTAATTGGCAGCAACCTCCATTGCATAAAGGAAACCAGCACAGGCGGCCTCCATGTCGAAGCCAAAGGCATGAGTGAGACCCGTATTGCCGATGACTATCGAGGCAGTAGAGGGGAAGTGATAGTCGGGCGTAGTGGTGGCACAGATGACCATTTCCACCGAAGCGGGATCGACCTGTGTCTTTTCCAGAAGCTGACGCACAGCACGCGTCATCAGATAACTTACACCACTCCCCTGTTCTGGACGCAAGATGTGGCGTGTCTTCACGCCTATGCGTTCCATTATCCATTCATCACTGGTGTCAACGAATTGCGACATCTCCTCATTGTCGAGGATGTAGTCGGGCACGTATCCGCCGACACCCGTTATCACTGCATTAATCTTTTCCATCACACTGATATTTGGAAAACGCGAAAATGAGAAAATGAGAAACGCGGACAAGCCCCACATCTCATTTCCTCATTCTCTCAACCTCTTAATTTCTTGATTAAGCTTCTTTTTCAATAGCTACCTTTCCACGATAGTAACCGCAAGCGGGGCAAACCGTGTGGTAGATGTAATACTCACCGCAGTTGGGGCATACGGCCAGCGTTGGAGCTACTGCTCCGTCGTGAGTTCTTCTTTTGCGAGTCCTTGTTTTGGACTGTCTTCTTTTAGGATGTGCCATCTCAATTTACTATTTAACAATTTACAATTTACTATTACTTATATGTCTTCCTCCCCGTCGCACTCAGCATGGACATGGCGCATGGGAATCTGCAAGGCTATAAACTCGTACATGAGCCAGCTCACGTCCAGTGTCCCCTCGGTGATGGGCACTGTCACCATTTCGCCGTCGTCGTCGTACTCGTCCCCGAGCTTTGCCTTCATTGTCTGCTCGGTATCAATGGGCAACTGCATGTCTTCTGCACAGTGGTCGCAGGGCAAAGTCAACACACCCTTCAGCTCGAACTGTAGTTCAAAAGCTCCCGACGTGCGCTGTACTTTCAACTTTGCATCCACCTGTCCGCGCTGGACTTCGGTGGCCTCCACTGCCTGGAAAAATGCGTCGTCCAACGTCCATCCATACTCGGCCACATCGGCTTTCTGGTCTCTCAGATTGATGACGAACTGCATACTTTTCTCCATGACAAAAGAGGCGCATTGCACCATTTGGGTCTGCAAAGGTACAATTAAAAATTAAAAGTTAAAAATATAACGTTAAAAAAATGTCCTTTTTGGTGTGATTTTGTATGAGTTTTACTGAAAAAAGGCTCTAAAATGGACGAAAAACTACAGATTTGTATATAATTTACTGAGTTATCACAAACTTGCGTCCATTCTTGATGTAGATGCCCTTCTTGACATCGGAAGAGGAATTGGAGATGCGACGACCGCTTAAGTCGAACCACTGGCCATCTGACCATCGACCATCGGCCATTTGCTCGTTGTCTCCACTTCTCATTGTCTCAATCTCCTCAATGCCATCGGTGTATCCATCGAGGTCACCAACCAGTGTGCCAAACTCTGCCCATGGCGAAGCCTGATAGGCCGCAAGTGCAGAAGCATAGACGTGAATGACTGGTTTGCTGGAGAAAAGGTATGACGAGATGGTTGGTGGCGTGAGCGGCTTGACGTATGCATCCGTAACCTTCGAGCTGTAGAAGACACCTTTTTCCATAGTCTTAACCTTGGAACCCACCGTCACACGAGTCAGTTGGTCGCAGTAGGCAAAGGCGTCTTCGCCCACGGAAATCACGGATTCAGGAATGACGATTTCCTTCAGACCTGAGTTGGCAAAGGCATTGATTCCAATCTTGACGATGCTCTCTGGCAGACGCATGGAGACGAGATTCTTGCACTGATAGAAAGCATAACTGCCCATAGTGTTGCCCGAAGTGCGATAGTTTTCGTAATAAGCCACGCCTCCACTTACGACTTTGGCATCATAGAGGTTAACCGACGCAAGATTCCGTTCGTTGATCAGTTGACGCAAGTACTTGATATCCGTTCCGTTGATGGTTCCACTGATGACGGCCTTGACAACATAGTCCGAAAGGGAGTCGGGTAACACGCCCCCCTTTTCGAGAGCAATGGTTTCCACACCTTCGCCAGCCATAATGACTTCGTTTAACGAACCATCGGCATCGACGGAATAAATCGTGAAACCTTCCTTCACGCTTGAGGGAATGCAGAAGTGCAGGGCATTGGCAGCATAGCACATCTTCTCGTCCTCGTCGAGCATGATGAAGCCCAAGCCTCCTGTGCCAGCAAGGGCATAGAGCGAGTCGGCCTTCAGATAGGTGTAGTTTCCAGGTTGACAGCCATCGGGCAGATAATCGGCAAACTGACCCAAGTCGCCACACAATCCCACCTGTTCCGAGTCGCGTCGTTTCTGTCCTGCCGTCGTGAGCATGTCGGTTGTCAGCAATTCCTGCACGCGGTCTTCGATGAACAGGATGGTGTTGTTCTTCACCGAATACTTCGATATGGCATTCTTCGTGCGGTCGATATCGGCCTTGCGAACAGTCATGGTGTGCGACCCGTAGTCGTCGATTGCCACATTGTTCATGGGTTCAAAGAATCCCCAAGCCGTGAAGAAGTCGGTCAGGTCTTCCTGTGCCACCTCACACACCTTACGCACGAACTTCAATGAACTATTGTATGAGTTACCCCAGACGGTCAGTGGGTCTTCGCGAAGTGCCTTGAACAGGGAGGGATAGAACGCCGTGTTCTTCTGTGCCACATGATAGTAGAGGTAGAGTTGCCAGTACATGCGCAGTTGGCTATCGACCGGACGAATGAAGAAAGGCGTGTGCGAGGCATACTCCTGCATCACGGTGGAGAGAGGCGAACCCTTGGACATAGCCAGTCCGTCGATGTGTCGAATGTAGTTCGAGAAGAGGTTGTTCGAGACCTCCGTCCCACCCTCCAGGTTGATGGCTCTCTGGTTGTTGTGTCCGCACTCGTGTGCAGAGCACCAGTCGTCGATGTCGAAACGGCTCACGTCGAAGGAGTTGCGTATGCAATCGAGAGAGTTGTACGAAGTGCGATGGGCTGTGGAATTGGCATATCCGGCATCCGACTCCTCGCCTTCGATGGCGAAGTTGGGATTGTTGTAATAGATGGGGAAGATGGCCTCTCCACCCGTCAGATAGAAGGGCGCACGGGCTTTGTTACCCGAAGCCACAGAGGCGCACATGCCCATGAGTTCCTTTTCCCACACGGTCAGGCTGTCGAACCAACAGATGCTGCGGTCGATGGTCTTTGGCCATACCTTTTTATAAGTAGATGTCTTGAAGTTGAAGAGAGCCTCACTGCCTTTGACGGTAAAGCGTTCGTGTGTAGCGGCATTGAGCAGAGCCTGGTAGTCCTGGTCGCTATGTCGAGCCAGGTCGTAATAGCCGTTCACAACGCCTCCTTCGATGTGTATCTTGATGTCTGGCCACTGGTCGAGCGTCTTCGTCTGCGACTTGGTGTCGGCAGTGTAGAGGATGTAGTAGAGTGCCTTGTTCTGTCCGTCCACGATGTTTAGGCCTTTCTTCAGTTTCTTGCCAGTCTTGGCCTCGCCTATGATGTCGTTGTCGATGCAACCTGCCATGTAGAGGATGGCATCCTCAGGCACGTCTCCTTCCACAAAGACGTAGAGCGGGGTGTCTCCATCGGCATAGATGCCTGTGGGATTGCCCATGTACGAGCCTCCCGAACTCATCATCTTGTCGTTCCAGTAGTTGGCGTCGCTGTAGGCTTTGTAGTTGTGGATGCGGAAGTCCTGTTCGTAGTTTGCCCAATTGCCGTTCTTCAGTTTCAGGGCTATGGCCACCATGAACGAGGGCATTCCTCCCTCCGTCATTGATGCCGTCAGAGCCTCGTCGCTCATGGCTTGGTAGGTGGCTTTCAGGCGTGTGCAGGCATCGTCCTCGAACCATGTACCCGACAGGCTGTTGACCAAGTCACTCGGGTCGGCTTCCTGCGGATAGATGTCCTCCAGACCGCCTACGATGGTACCATATTGCTTCCAGTCCGACTGCTTGTAGTCGGTCAGAGCCTCGGAATAGACATAGATGGTGGGGTTCGACGAGAACAGATAGGCAGGTGTGGCAGGTGGCGTCACGGGCTTGACATAGGCCTTGCTGACCGACGAACTATAGAACACACCCTGATCGAGACGAGAAACGCGACTGCCGATGACCACTTTCGACAGTGAATTGCAATATGCAAAGGCGTCGCCTCCCAAGCGTGAAACCCCGTTGGGAATGTCAATTTCGCGGAGTCCCGACCCCGAAAAGGCCTGACTTCCGATGGTTGTTATCGACGAGGGAAGCACGATGTTGGTGAGTTTGGTGCACTCCTTGAACATGCAGTCGCCAAGGACATCGTTCTCGGTCTTGAAGCTTTCGTAGTATGCCTCACCACCACTGACTATTTTCACTTCAGAAAGGTCGAGAGAAGTCACTCCGCCACTGGTCACAAGCTGACGCAGATACTTCGCATCCGTGCCATTGATGACGCCCGTAACCTTCAGTTTGCTATCGCTTGCCGACAAAACAGACGACAGTGTGCCAGCCACTTCCACATTGACCTCTGTATCGGCCCACGTGCTCAACGAAAAGCACAGGGCAACGACCAAAAACAGCCTGAAATGCACCTTCATATTCATCTTTTTATATCATTTTAAGCCTTGTAACCCTACAAAATTACATTTTCTGCCTCATCCCACAAAAACATTTTGAGAAATTCTTTTATTTAGGCAGCCCAACTTCACGTTACTATACAAAATTGGCACGGTTTGGGAGATTGGGTGTTTGGGAGATTGGGAGATTAGGCGTTTGGGAAATGGAGGCTTTTCTGTGCATTCATCATTAACTTGACCTGTGGGTGTTTTGAAAGCACCTCACCCTCCTCTTTTAAAGGGCAAAGGGGGTGAACGATTTGTTCACTCCTTTGTCATCCTTATTTACATGTCCTCTGTCGTTGATGATGACAATTCATCGCCATTGACCTGAGGTAACGATTCGTTCCTCCAGCTTATCTTCTGTTTCCACATGGTCTCTGTTGTTGATGATGATGGTTTTCTGTTTTCTACCCATTGAGTCGATGAGTCCGCATTTTGCGGAGTCATCTTTTTCAACATGTTTTGCAAGAGCGTCCAAGGGCCTCGAATACCCCAGTGCCTTAGCCACGTCCTTGCCTACGAAGAAGGTTTCGCCCTTTAAAGGGAGCAAGAGAAGGCCCATTCACAAAAAAATGGCAGTTACACGCTTTTGTGAAATTTCAGCACTAAGAAAGAGGCATTAACTCGCTGAAATATAGCGTTATAGGATTTGTTAAGGGATTTTTAGTTATTACTTATTATACAAGAAACCTCCCTCGCTCGTCAGGTTGTTTCCCGTTTATGTAGATACTGTTGTTCGGACTTTCACAGGTTTATGCGAAAAACTGCCATAATCTCGATTGGACGTAGCTTATACATGTATGTAAAACGGTCAAGTGTGGCAAAGCGCCGTTGAGTGTAGTCGTGCTGATTAGTCAAGTTCTTGCCTGCAAGTTCTGTCTCAAACCGTTTATGGGTAAAGCGAACGCCCGCATCAAGATAGAAGTTGCTGTCGAACGAGTTTCCGTTATTCTGGACGTAGCCCATGAATGTACGGGCATAAAGTTCCCACTGCTCGGTGGGGCAGACGGTGAGGCGCACTGAGGGAACTATGTCGTTGCGCAGGTTGTTGCCAGGCTGGATGGCTATGTGCTGGGTAGATAACACATACTGGAAATCGACGTCTATGATAAGTCGGCGATTGAGCAGGGTGCTATGGGAGTTGGCCTTCAGCGTCAAAGTGTTGTTGGCCATTCGGTATGCAGTCCCTTGTCGCAGGCTTTGTGCGCTCAGGTTGGCTAGGTTGGCCGAGAAGGTCAGTATCGTTCCCGTGCCCAGCAGGTTCTTGGCTATGTTCAGACCTGCAATCCACATGTTGCTGCCGTTGCTGAAGTCGGCCCACACCGTTTCCGTATTGTCTGTCGTGACGTTGCTGCCGCTCATGCGGTTGCTTCGCCCGTACTGATACTGCACGTTGGCTGAATAGTTGGTGCCGCGTAGGGGGTTGCGATAGCTGGCCGAACCATTGAGCGAAATGCGTGTGCTCTGGTTGAGCAGACCTGTGCCGTAGGCCTGAGTCTGGCGATAGGTGGTGTGGATGGGGACGAGAACCACGTCGCGCAGGTTGCCTAGTGTGCGTGAGACCTCGCCGCCCAGACCGAAGCGGGTCTTGGCACCGATGCGGTAACTGAACGATGTGCGCACGCTTGCCAACGGCCGGTGATAGGAGAGGTGCGTGTCGGCCAGACGGTCGGTGTATCGCAAGTCTATCATGTGCAAGGGGATGTTCACTTCCCAGTTGAGGTTGTTGGTACTATACTTATAGGAAGGATAGACGCTGGTACGGATGATGTAACCCGAATAGAGTCCATTGTCGGTTGGATTCTCCGCAGAAAGGCGGTCGTAGTCGGCCTGTAAACGTGCATTGATTGAGATGACAGACCGTCCGCCCAGCACCCAGCCGTAGGAGGTGGAGTGGGCTGTGCGGAACTTCAGGCTGCTGACGTCCTGTCCTACGAACATTGAGTCGCGGTCGGAAATGACTGCCTCCAACGTGCTGCGCGGAACTTGAGCTAAAGCCACGTCGCTGTTCAGTGTGAACAGTCTGTTGTTGCGACGCCAAATAGCGCTCACACGGTTGTCCAGAGCGTAGTAGTCGGTGCTGATGTGTTGTCGAACGTGTGAACCATCATTAATGTGGTCAGTCAACTGTGTTAGCGATCCCTCGGCGTTCAGTTCTTCTGCCAGATAATGAGCATTCTCGTTGCGCTCGTAACGCAGGGTCAGCCATCCGCCGTGGCGACGACTCTTGCCACTGATGTCCTCGCAGGTCAGGATGTTTGGTGCATCCTGTTGCCAGTAATCCGACAACTGGCTCTGGAAAGAGCCGAGACGATTGAAGTGGTAACCAGCGTTGATTGACAGCGTGTGGTCCTCACGCAGTTTGCGTATGGTGTTCAGACTTCCCGTGGCAGAACGGTTATTCACGTATCGGTCGCGTGCGATGTGGGCATTGTCGCTGCTAGCTGCCGTCAGCATGTCCTGTGCCAGCGTAGTGGGGAAAATGTTGGTGGCGAAGAAATTGGTTGTCTCCTTGTCGTAGAAGTTTCCGGCATTGTTGGTCTTTGCCGTCAGCAGGTACTGCTTCTTGGGGCTGATGAAGAGTCCCGTTCCCTCTGCCAGCCACAGTGGCTCGTCGCCATAGCCAGCACCTACAGTGGCTGTGATAATGGGGCGCATCATGCGGTTGTGCTTCATGGTCAAGTTCAGCGCCGCCTGCTTGCTGAATTCGATGCCCTGCAGGACGCGTTTGGGCTGATGGTTCTCATAGACGCTGATGCTAGCGATGTCGTCGGGCTGAATGTTCTGCGAGGCCAGCGTGTAGCGACCGCCCAGCATGTCCAGCCCCTCGATGTAGAACTTGTTGATGTCCTCGCCCAGATACTTGATGCGCCCCTGCTGGTCAACTTCCACGCCTGGAATCTTCCTGATGACATCCTCGATGCTTCTGTCGCTCTTGTCCTTCAGCTGTTCTACGTAGTAGGTGATTGTGTCGCCCGTCGTACGTACGGGAGGTGCCTTGACGGTCACTTCTTTCAGTTCCATCTCTGCCTCCTCCATTGTGATGCGTCCCAATTCAATATTTCCCTTGCCTCCCGAGCGCTCCACGGTTCGGTAGCCCATCCCGGCAAGGACAATCTTGGCAGGCTCCTGTCCTGCTGGCAGTGATATGTTGTAGCGCCCCTCGCCGTCTGACACGGCATAGCCCAACAGACGTTGGCCGTCGGCTGCCAGCGCCTTTACTACGATGCCCGGTAATGCTTCGCCTTTGGCATCAATGGTTTGCCCGCTGATGCGTGTCTGCGCTCCAATGCAGAGCGACCATGCCAACAAGCATTGTATGAGCAACCATTTCTTCACTCTCTCACTCCTTCTCTATCGGGTTGAAAACATAAAGACGTTTCCTGGGGAACTCTACATCCGTCCCGTCCAAATTCTTAGGTATCATCCCTGCGGCTTTGAGAGCAGCTGCAGGGTTTTCCTTGGCATTTCTTTTGGCTTTCAACATCCATTCCCGTTTTGCGCCGAAGGCATAGGCGCGCTCCTTCTTTACTATGGTGCTCTCTGGCCGCCCATTTCGCAGAACGGAAGCCACAAACACGTGTTCTTGCTTGCTGTCCTGAATCTTTAAAATGAGACCAGGCAGTCCACCGAACTTCCATGGTCCGTCGCTAAGCATGATGTCATCGGCGTACCAAGCTATCCAGTCACGTCCTCGGAAGGAGCATGTTGCCTTATGGCACGAGTGCCCACAGATGGTTAAAGTGTCGTCAGACAATGTCCAACCGAAGTCTATTCGTGGTTCCGTGCAGACGTAGCTACTTCCCGCAAAAAAGTCATAAGTCTCAATCTCCCCTGTCTTTTGGTTCTTAAGGTTTTCTTCGGGGTCTCCCATGTCTCCCTCTCCGAAATATCTGGACACGGCTTCATAATACTTGTTCGTTACCTTGCTCATGTCGCGGTGGCTCAAGAGCGAGTCAATTTGATAGTTATGATATCGTCTGTACCATGAATAGTTGTTCCCCGAAAGGAGCATGTAGTAGAGGTCATTCCGGTGTTTGTCAACCTCGGGGTCATAGATGGAGTATGAATAGATGCACTCCACCTTGGCATGATCGACAATCGTTTCTTTCTCTTTCTCGAAGATTCTGTTCCCAACCGCTCCCATGTCGCCAACGGGAATCTTTTTACCCTCCACCTCTATAATCTCAACCCGAATGGCTTGTCCTCCAAAAGTTATCGTCTGATACTCTTGCGCCATTCCCATAAATGGGAACAGACACAGCAGAAGGAAAATACTTGCTCGGTTCATGGCAAACAATTTGGAAAGATTGGTTTACTGTTAGTTCTGCTGATTTATGAGATTCACCACCACCTTTACCATGATGTCCTTTTCCTCCGTTTTGCTTTCTGCTATCATCAAGGTCAGGGCCACGAGGGTGTTGTCGGCAATGCGTTTGCTGCCATCGGGGCGATAGAGAATGCCGTTGTTGTTCAGGAACCACAAGAACAGGGTGGCTGCAATGCGTTTGTTGCCATCGCTGAACGAGTGGTTTTTAGTGACGAGGTATAGCAGCATGGCTGCCTTCTCCTCCACGCTGGGGTAGAGTTCCTTACCTCCGAAAGTCTGGTATATCTGCCCAATGCTACTCTTGAAGGAATCGTCTTTTTCGTTGCCAAACAAACTGCTGCCTCCAAACTTCTCGCGCAGGGTTTTAATGGCCTCCATAGCGTTGTCGTAGGTAGCATGGAACTTGTCCTCTTGAGTGGTCTTTGCGACTTTCAGGCGCTGGTAATCATAGTCATCGAGGGTGTCGAGAGCATAGGTGTAGTCCACCACTATGTCGAACAAAGCCTGATTCTCGTCGTTCTGTTCCAGTTGTTGATTCTGTATGGTTCGGCCAAGAACCCCCACCAGCTGGCGCAGTTCGGCCATTTGCTCGCTATGTATGCGCTGATTTACGGCGAATCCCTTCACGAGATACTCCTTCAGAATGCGGTTGGCCCAGATACGGAAGGCTGTGCCCCTCTTGCTTTTCACACGATAGCCAACGGAGATAATGACGTCGAGGTTGTAAAAAGGAACAGGTTTCTTTACCTCATTAACGTGTAAAAAATGCACGTTATTCTCTCGTTCCAACTCGCCTTCCTTGAAGACATTGATGACATGACGACGGATATTTGACCCTTCACGGTCAAACAGAAGTGCCATTTGATCAACACTCAGCCACACCGTTTCGTTTTCCAGACGGACATCAATCTGAGTTTGTCCATCCTCGCTTTGGTATATTACTATCTTATTCTTTTCCATATCCAATTCTCGCCTACAAAAATAATGAAAGTCGAGCGAAATATATAATGATTAATCATTTTTATTTCCGAGACGCATCTTATCTTCGACCCTCCGCAGGTGGGTCAGAGATTCTATTAAATAAGTAAAGTATGTGCTCCGTCTTCATGATATCCTTGTAATGTGTGTGCAAAGTTAGGAATTAGGGAATTATGCTCCAATTTTTTAGCAACTATGTTGGATAGTCTTACGATATGCGATTAAGTTTTTGTCGGAAGTCAGAGGCAGTGCCTTCTGTGCCGAAAATCTTCTGATGCAGCCTTTTGGCGATCTGTGTGGCGTAGCTGGGCTTCTGGCCCATAATGACGTCGATGTCGGAGGAAGCAAACTGTGCCTTTGTGAGCAGGCAGAGGCGGTATTCCTTGGTCTGCAACGGCTCTTCCCCATACATGGTGCTACGGAAGTGAGGGTATAATTTCTCGATGGAATCGGCCATTTTTGTCCAATCTTCCTCCGTAAGTGGTGCATTGTTTGCACCGGCATTCCGTGCTTCGCGGAATCGCCTTACGATGTCGGACTTGGCAAGTTCTGCGTCGGCATTGTGCAGGACGGACTTGGGTAGTGCCGCCTCCAGGTTCGCGATGTGCCGTTTGTAGTCGGCAATGTCCCTTTGCAGGCTCTCCACCAGTTTGTGGTCGGCGTCCTGTTCCTGCTTCAGGGCTTCCAGGGCCTCCTCCGCCTCCCGCAGGTTGTTGAGGGACGTCTCCAGATCCCTGCGCAGTTCGCTGAATTCGCGTTTGCGTTTTTCGTTGCGATAGAGATAGTACAACGTGATGAGTAGGGTGAAGAGTATGGTTGCGACAAGGCCTAGAATAAGACGGCGCACCGTTTGGGCCTTCTTCTGCGCCAGTTCCTTCTCTACGCTGTAGTCATACAACGCCTTTGTTTGTGTAAGGGCTTCTGCCCGAGTCTCGTCAAAACTTTGCTCCTTGGCATCGGAATAAAGTCGGACATACTTTACAATGGAGTCTGTTTCGTGTTTTAAGTCATAGGTTTGAAGAAGTCCCTTATAAGGTAATAGCTTATTTTTGTAAGGCAGAGCTTTTCGGAAATAATATTCCGCAGAATCCAACTCACGAACGCCAACGTAATACTGACCTTTATAATTATATATTGCCCCAACTCCTCCGGCAATTTTACTGGGATCAGTTTTGAAATAGGGACAAGTTTCATATAGGTTGAGATACTTTTTTACGTTAGCATAGTCACCCATCATCAAATAGGCTCTGATACAATAAATGTAGACGATAGGTGCATCGTCTTTATATCCGTAATCGAGGAACTTCTGGTGCAGTTCTAACGTTTTACTAATACACTCTTCATACTTTTCTTTATTATAGAGTAAATTACATTCTTTTTCTTCAAAGATTAATGCCGAAAGGGTGTCGCCGATTTGCCAGCAAAGTCGCTTTGCAATTATGTTTTCCCGTTCTTCCAGTTCATGCAAGCGCTGTTCTTGCAAGATCTGACTCATCTGGGAATGGACGCGCATCAGTACGTTGAGGTCGCATCGGGCATCGGTGGTGTCGGCAATGCTGGCGGCTCGCTGGTAGTTCTCGAGGGCTCGCGGTGCACTCCCTTGGTCGCGATAGGCACAGCCCAGCATGTAGTAGGCCCGCATGCGGTGGTTGCGCGAATGCCACCAATGGTCGTAGTGACGGACAAGGGGCTGTACGCTGTCGGGCGTCATAGGCACGTCGGTGCGGTTCATCTCCTCGAACCGTTCCAGCTGCCGTTCATAGTCGCCACCCGAACAGGCAGCAAGCAGCACAACGCCGAAAATGCTGTATAGAATGTGCCTTGTCTTCATCAAAAGATTTCGTTATTGCTTTACTATCTTTTTATTTCCCTGAATATACAACCCTCGCTTGGGATTCCTATTGTTCGGACTTCCATTCAATGGTGTAGATGATTTTCCAGTCGTGGCTATTCGCATCGAAGTCCTTGAAGTCATTCTTCTCCCAGTCTATGTGATTGCCCTGCTGGTCGTAAGTCTCACCGAAATAGCACGACGAGAATAAACCCCAGATGTAATAGATGGTGTTGTCTTTCCATACACCCTGATAAACCTTGTACTGAGCCAGGGGTTTTAGGTTCTCCTCGATGTCCTGCACCTTTTTCGACAGCCAGGCTGGCATGCCCGTTTTCTGGACTGTCTCCTGCGGAATATTTTCAGACTGAACGAATCGTGGCTGACTCTCAATGACGTTTCCTTCGTCTTCGCTGCACGCCACAAAAGTCAGGGCGGCTAATAGGATAAAAATGTACTTTTTCATAATGTTAAATGTTATTGCTTTATTATCTTTTTATTTCCTTGAATATACAACCCTCGCTTAGGATTAACCACTCGCCGACCGCTGAGGTCATACAATAATGCCTGTCATATGATTATTATATGTTCAGCACTTGTAACGCTGAGTTTGTCTAAAATTGTAAAAAATAATTCTATTATTCCGAATCAACGAGTTTCAACACCTTACCATCCGTTGAAAAAGGCGTAAACCTTATGTCCTTATTATTGAGTTTTGGATAAAGCCCCCAAAATGGAACACCTGTTATTGCATGATAGCCGCTGTCTTTCACCTTTATATATACATCCATTTGGTAAAAACTATCATATTCTTCCATTTCACTTTTCTCATAATAATGTCCACTATGTGGAAGCAATACATTCCCAAGAATTAAGGTATATTTCCCAAAGTCAATATTGGGTAGTTCCCGTGTTCCAGTGTATAATTGGGAAAGTTCCCCCATGCTGTTAATGGCCAGACTTTTGTTGCTTCCAAAATTGAAGGAAATGCCCTGTCGTACCTCATAGTTTTCGCTAACATAATCGTTAAAAAACGCTTTTACATTAAGGGGTATTTCATCTGCCGAGGCTTCAGTCACTGGACCTATCAATTCATTTCCTTCGTCTTCGCTGCATGCTACGAATGCCATAGCTGCCAGCAGGATAAAAATGTACTTTTTCATAGCTTTATTTTTTTAATTTATTTTTTTACAACGGACTTACACAGCTCCGTCCACCACTCCTCTGGCATACGTTGGTACTTTGAGAGCAGATAGAGATTCATTGAGGGATGAACAATCATTGTCAGTTGTTCGTTTTCCTTGTCATACGACAAAAGGGTCAGTCGGGGATATGAGTGGACTTTGTTTGTATTCTCATCGTATTTGTATGGGTTGGCGACTTCAACGTAGCTCGGTGGATAATAGGAGGAAGTAAAGACAATGTAATGAAGGCTTTCCTTGTCGAGGCGGAACTGATATGGACCACCGCCTTCAGTCTCTGAATAGTAATCTTCCTCGTTTATGCTTCCATCGTCCATGATAAGATGGGATTCAAGGCATTTCCACGGATGATTGACAACGACATCCTGAAAATCGGCCACCGACATGGGTTGCATGCCTTCCTCAAGATAGAATTCCTTATCTTCCCCAAGTTTTGCTCCATAGTCAAAGACTGTGGGATTTGACTCATCTTCGCTGCACGCCACGAAAGTCATGGCGGCTAATAGAATAAATAGATACTTTTTCAT
>JAGCVH010000098.1 GCA_017962495.1 Bacteroidaceae bacterium | reverse complement strand
TATGTCGTTAACCAATATAAAGCACGCTTATTCTACTCGTGATGATACGGTTCGCCGTTGAGGATGGTCATGGCACGATAGACTTGCTCGGTGAAGAGGAGGCGAATCATCTGATGGGAGAAAGTCATTTGGCTCAGGGAAATCTTTTCCTGAGCCATTTTATGTATTAGGGGAGAAAAGCCATAAGGGCCACCTACGATGAAGACCAGTCGGCGGGGTGAAGCCGTCATGCGCTTCTGCATCCAAGAGGCGAAATCGAGGCTCCGGCGTTCCTTGCCGTGTTCATCTAACAAAACGATATAATCGCCTGATAACAAGACCTTTTTGATTAGCTCAGCTTCTTGTTCTTTCTGTTGTTCCTGACTCAGGTTCTTGGCATTACGCAGCTCAGGAATTACTTGCATTTCAAAAGGCAAATAATGCTGGATGCGACTGATGTATTCGTCGCAGAGTGTGGCAATTCGTGTGTCTGTCGTCTTGCCAATGACAAGGAAAATAGTCTTCATCAGGGGCAAAGATACAATTAAATTCACAATTCATAATTACAATTCACAATTATTTCGTATCTTTGCGAGGTATAGTAATTAAATTCTTTGTTTTATGTTATCTGTAGAAGTAACCGCCCCGCGCTTGCGTAGGCAGACGGAGCAAGAATTGAACGACCGCCTGATAGACTTGGCGTTTGCCGAAGACATTGGTGATGGTGACCATACTACCCTTTGCTGCATCCCCGCCGACCAGATGGGGGAGAGCAAGTTGTTGATTAAGGAAGAGGGCATCTTTGCTGGTGTGGAGATTGCCAAGCAAGTGTTCCATCGCTTCGACCCTGAATTGCAGGTGGAGGTGTACATCCAGGATGGTGCACATGTGAAACCGGGCGATATAGTGATGTCGGTTAAAGGTAAGGAACAGAGCCTGCTGCAAACGGAGCGCCTGATGCTGAACATCCTGCAAAGGATGTCGGGTATAGCCACCATGACGCACAAGTATCAGCAAGCCTTGATAGATGCCGGTACGAAGACCCGAGTACTCGATACCAGAAAGACGACTCCCGGCATGCGTATGCTGGAGAAGGAAGCCGTGAAGATAGGCGGTGGCATGAACCATCGTATCGGCCTTTTCGACATGATATTGCTGAAGGACAATCACATCGACTTCTGTGGTGGCGTGCATAATGCCATCAGCAGGGCAAAGGCCTATTGCAAGGAGAAAGGCAAGGACCTGAAGATAGAGTGCGAAGTGCGCAACTTCAAGGAACTGGACGAGGCTTTGCAGGAGGGTTGCGACCGCATCATGTTCGACAACTTCACACCTGAAGATACGAAGAAAGCCGTTGAGATAGTGGCTGGTCGTGCCGAGACGGAGAGCAGCGGCGGCATTACCTATGACACCATGATTCCCTACGCCAAGGCAGGCGTGGACTTTATCTCTTTCGGTGCTCTCACGCACTCTGTGAAGGGACTCGACATGAGCTTCAAGGCGGCAGGAAGTGATAAACTTATTATTAAGAATTAAGAAAGAATAATTAAGAATTCAAAATGAAAAAACTAATATTGTTACTGGGTATTCTCTTACCTCTTACCTCTTACTTCTCACATCTTTCTGCCTGCACCAACCTCATTGTGGGTAAGGCAGCCAGCACCGACGGTAGTGTCATTGTCAGTTACAATGCCGATAGTTATGGTATGTACGGAAACATGTACCGCCATGTGGGTGGTCAGCATCAGCCTGGTGAGATGCGCAAGATTTATGAATGGGATACCAACAAATACCTGGGTGAGATACCTCAGGCACCTGTCACCTACAATGTGGTAGGACAGATGAACGAACACCAAGTCAGCATCTGCGAGACAACCTTTGGTGGACGCGAGGAATTGGCCGACTCCACAGGCCTCATCGATTACGGTTCGCTAATCTATATCGGCTTGGAGCGTTCGACATCGGCTCGCGAAGCTATCAAGATTATGACAGACCTCGTGGCCAAGTATGGTTACTATAGCGAAGGCGAGACATTTACCATTGCCGATAAGAACGAAGTGTGGGTAATGGAAATGGTGGGCAAGGGACCTGGTCGTACGGGTGCTGTATGGGTGGCCATCCGCATTCCCGATGACTGCATCTGTGCCCATGCCAATCAAAGCCGTATCACTCGCTTCGACATGAAGGACAAGGAGAATGTAATGTTTGCTAAGGATGTGGTGAAGTTTGCCCGCGAGAAAGGTTACTTCACGGGAAAGAAGGACAGCGACTTCTCTTTCCGCGATGCTTTCAATCCTCTCGAGTTTGGTGGAATCCGTTACTGCGATGCCCGTGCTTGGTCGTTCTTCAACAAACACGTTGATGGGATGGATAAGTACTTGCCTTACCTCAATGGCGAGGACATGAAGTTGGAGATGCCGCTTTACATGCGTCCCAAGCATAAACTTAGTGTACAGACCATCAAGAACGACATGCGTGACCATTATGAAGGTACTGCGCTCGATATGCAGCAAGATCTTGGAAGTGGTCCTTATAACATGCCTTATCGCCCTTCGCCTCTGAGTTTCGAGGTTGATGGCAAGAAATATTTTACCGAGCGTCCTACCTCGACCCAGCAGACGGGTTTCTCCTTCGTGGGACAGATGCGTAACTTCCTGCCCGATGCCGTCGGCGGTGTGGTTTGGTGGACGAATGACGATGCCAATATGACGGCATACGTGCCCGTCTATTGCAGTGTGACCGACATCCCCAAGTGCTTCCAGCGCATCGAGGGCGTGCAGGACGAAATCACCTTCAACTGGGAATCGGCTTACTGGCTCTGCAACACCGTCAGCAACATCGTCTATCCCTATTATGAAAAGATGTACCCCGACTTGCGTCGTTGCATTAAAGATACGGAGAGTGGCTTCAGTATGATGCAAGGTTATGCCGAGACGATAGCTAAGAGCCTCTATGAAAAAGACCCTGCGGCAGCAATTAAGGAATTGACCGAGCACAGCCAAGTCAGTGCCGACACTATGATGAAGAATTGGAACAACCTCTTCAAGTATCTCGTGGTGAAGCACAACGATATGGTGTTGAAGGAGGAAAACAGCAAACACGAACTCGTGCGTTCGAAGTACGGTCTTGGCGGAAAGGTAACACGCCCGGGTTATCCCGAACGCTATTGGCGCGAGGTCGTGAAAGAAACAGGAGATAAATATCTAATTAAATAATACTATGGAACAGGAATTAATCAGAAAGTGTGAAGCTGAGGCCCAGAAGTGGCTCGCTTCGAGTGTTTATGATGCCGAGACTAAGGCTCAGATTAAGGCCATGCTCGACAACGAGGATAAAACGGAATTGGTGGATGCCTTCTACCAGACATTAGAGTTCGGTACGGGTGGTCTGCGCGGTATCATGGGTCCTGGTACCAACCGTATGAATAAGTACATCGTGGCTATGGCAACTCAGGGCTTTGCCAACTACATCAACAAAGCCTTCCCTGAGGGAGGAAAGAGTGTAGTCGTAGGTCATGATTGCCGTAACAACGGCCGTATGTTTGCCGAGACAGTAGCAAACATCTTCTCTGCCAACGGCATTAAGGTCTATCTCTTCGAGAGTCTGCGTCCTACCCCTGAGGTTTCGTTTGCCATTCGTCATTTGGGCGCTGTAGCTGGCGTGAATGTAACTGCCTCGCATAACCCCAAGGAGTACAACGGCTATAAGGCCTATTGGGAAGATGGTGCTCAGGTGCTGGCTCCTCATGACAAGGGCATCATCGACGAGGTGAACAAGGTTGCTATCGAGGATGTGAAGTTCGAGGGAAATCCCGACCTTATCAAGATTATCGGTGGCGAAATGGATTATGACTATATGCTGGCCGTTCGCGAGGCACGCGTCGATGCAGAAGTCATCAAGCGTCAGGAAGACCTGAACATTGTCTATAGTCCCATGCATGGTGCAGGTCGTGTGGTAACGCCTTTGTGCTTGCGCAGTTGGGGTTTCAAGAACATCAATGTCGTACCTGAGCAAATGGTAATCGACGGCAACTTCTCTACGGTGGTTAGCCCCAATCCTGAAAATGCCGAGGCTATGACCTTGGGCATGAAATTAGGAACGAAGCTCAATGCTGACCTGGTGATTGCCAGCGACCCCGATGCCGACCGACTGGCTATCGTTTGCCGCGACCCGAAGGGCGAATGGATTATCATCAATGGTAACCAGACCTGCATGATGTTTAGCTACTACATCATTAAGAACAAGATTGCGCTTGGACAGTTGAAGCCTACGGACTTCATCGTGAAGACTATCGTTACTACCGAGGTGATTGCAGAGATTGCCAAGAAGAATAATGTGGAATATCGCGATTGCTATACGGGCTTCAAGTGGATTGCCCGCGAGATTGCCATCAGTGAAGGCAAGCAGAAGTACATCGGCGGTGGTGAGGAGAGCTTCGGATTCCTGCCTTATGATAAGGTTCGCGACAAGGATGCTCCTGCGTCCATCTGCCTCATTTGTGAGATTGCCGCTTGGGCAAAGGATCAGGGTAAGACCCTCTACGACCTGCTCATCGACATCTACAAAGAGTATGGCTTCTCGTACGAGCACACCATTAATGTTGTTCGCCCAGGTAAGACTGGCGCAGACGAAATCAAGCAGATGATGGTTGACTTCCGTGGTGATAAGGCTCCGAAGGATATTGCCGGCAGTAAGATTGTCTGCACAAAGGACTTCCAGGCCTTGACAGCTACTGATGCAGAAGGCAATGTAACGAAACTGGACATGCCTGCCACTTCGAACGTGCTGCAGTGGTTCTGTGAGGACGGAACGAAGGTAAGTGTTCGTCCCAGTGGTACTGAGCCTAAGATCAAGTTCTACCTCGAGGTTAAGGGCCACATTGGCTGTGCCGATTGCTATCCCGGAGCTGTGGCCGATGCCCAGAAGAAGGTGGAAGCTATTAAGGAGAGCCTCGGTCTTTGAATCGCAAAGTGCAAAAGTGCAAAACTGCGTGAGCAGGCCTGTGAGTGGTTGAAAGAATAGAAACGTGAAAGAGCTTTATTTTGCATATTGCCAAGGGGATATCCTCCTCACGAGCGAGGGGGACATCCCTTTTGGTGATTCTGCTCCTGTCGTCTTCCAGCCTTGGGAACATGTGACGGACATCGTTCAGGGTGAACACCAATGCCATATTTTTCGGCTGGATAATCCTGTAATCAATCGTCCAGACCTGCAGATGGTGGGTCTTAGAAAGACGTTCGACATCCTTCCGACGGACCTTTATCAGTTGGCAGGTAAGTGTGCAGAATTGGTCTATTGGGACCAGAACTCCAAGTATTGTGGCTGTTGTGGTGCACCCATGAAGTGGCATACCGAGATTTCGAAGCATTGCACAGAGTGTGGTAAGGAGGTTTGGCCCCAGTTGCAGACAGCCATCATTGTCAGGGTGACACGTGGCGATGAAGTGCTCATGGTTCATGCCCACAATTTCCGAGGTCACTTCTATGGACTTGTGGCAGGTTTCGTGGAGACGGGCGAGACATTGGAGGAATGCGTCTGTCGCGAAGTGTGGGAGGAGACCCATCTGCGTGTCAAGAACGTCCGTTATTTTGCCTCCCAGCCATGGCCCTATCCGGCTGGGCTCATGGTAGGATTTACGGCCGACTATGACGGAGGCGAACTCCAGCTTCAGCGCTCGGAACTTGGCGGGGGAGGGTGGTTCCGCAGGGATAATCTGCCAGAGATGCCCAACCGTTCAAGTTTGGCTCGCCAGTTGATAGACGACTGGATTAATAGTAATTGACCATTTACGATTGACCATTTACCAATCATATTTTCAAACTCGTAACTAAACATAAATGATTCGCATTCTCATCGTGTCAGTTTTTTCCATAATCTCCTCATTGTTCTCTCCTTTGTCGGCAAAGTCAAAGGAGGTGCACTTGAAGTGGATACACACAAGCGATGTACATGGTTATCTCTTCGGCTACGACTATCTTACGAAGCGTTCCACTCGGGGAGGTTTGGCTCGCATCTATTCTTACACCCAGGACCAGAAGCGCATGTATGGCGACCGCCTCATCCTTACCGACGGAGGCGACTGCCTGCAAGGACAGCCCACGGCATACTATTATAATTTTATTGACACCGTGAGTCCCCATCTCGTGGCGGAAGCCATGAACCAAATGGGGTATGACTGTTCTGCCATAGGAAATCACGACATCGAAGCGGGACATCCTGTTTATGACCGTTGGGTCAAAGACTGCCACTTCCCCGTGCTTGGCGCAAATGTGATTGAAACCTCGACGGGTGAGCCCTATCTCCAGCCTTATCATGTGATTAAGCGTGCGGGAGTGAAGATAGTCGTTTTGGGGTTGCTCACTCCTGCCATCCCCAGTTGGTTGCCCGAACAATTATGGTCAGGTCTTCATTTCGACGATATGGTAGAGTCTGCCCGCAAGTGGGTGAGTGTGATTCAGGAGAAGGAACAGCCCGACTTCCTGGTGGGTCTATTCCACAGCGGTTACGAGGGAGGAATCAATACCCCCGATTACATCGAGAATGCCACGAAGATGGTGGCGGAGCAAGTGCCTGGCTTCGACCTCATCTGCTACGGTCACGACCATAGGGCTTCCGCTTATTATGTGAAGAACCCGAACGGCGATGATGTGATAGTAATGGGGCCAACGAGCCAAGGCAAACGCATAGCTGAGGCCGACATTTTCCTGACCTTGAAGAAGGGGCGCGTCGTGGGGAAACGCATTACTGCCAGCATACCCAACGTGGATGGCGGGCGACCCGAGGACGAGCAAGTCTTCCTTAACAAGTTTGCGAAACAACGTCAGACGTTGGGCGAATGGGTCGACCAGCCCATTGGGCGCCTGACCAAAGATGTCTGGGAGCGCGATGCCTTCTTTGGCCCCAGTGAGTTTATCGACCTCATCCATCAGTTGCAACTCGACCTGACCGGGGCCGATATCTCCTTTGCTGCCCCTTTGTCATTCGACTCCCGTCTGCAGGCCGGAACCATTCGTGTAAGCGACATGTTTGCCCTCTATAAGTACGAGAACTACCTCTACACCATGCGCATGACAGGGCGCGAGATTCGTGATTTCCTGGAGATGTCGTATGATCTATGGACCAATCAGATGCAATCGGCCGATGACCACATTATGCTACTGGAAAACAATATGGACAACGGCACTCGTCTGGGGTTGAAGAACGTCTCCTACAACATGGACTCAGCAGCAGGCATCCAGTATGTAGTCGATGTCAGCAAGCCCGAAGGCGAGCGGGTTCGCATTCTGAGTATGGCCGACGGCACTCCTTTCAGTCTCGATAAAGAATATCGAGTTGCTATCAACAGCTATCGTGGCAACGGCGGAGGCGAACTCATCACACGCGGAGCAGGCATCCCCCACAGCGAACTGAAAAACCGCGTTATTGCCAGTACCGACAAGGACCTCCGCTTCTATCTCATGAAACGCATACAAGAGCAAAAAATCGTTACTCCCCGGAAACTCAATTGCTGGCGCTTCGTGCCCGATGAATGGGCTCCTGCCGCTATTGAACGTGACCGCAAGATACTCTTTCCAAATAGCCAGAGACAATGACCATGACAAAAGATACTTTTCAAGCCATCCTCGACAAATATGCCGATGAGATAAGGCAGATACGCTATTCTGCACACTCGCTTCATGCCAGTGTCAACCAGAGTTACAATCAAGTGCATCCCTATGGTTACCACCTCGACATGGTAGCCAAACAGGTGCAGCGCTACGGATATCAGGTTTGTACCGACGAGGCAGATGTCCTACCCTTGATGTTTGGAGCCTATTATCACGACTCCATAGAAGATGCCCGCCGCACCTATAACGACGTACTGCGTACTGCCCTCCAGTTTATGGACGAGCAGCAAGCCTTGTTAGCTGCAGAAATCGTCTATGCCCTTACCAACGACAAGGGACGCACTCGTGCAGAGAGGGCGGGGGAGCGCTATTTTAAAGGCATCCGCGAAACGCCCTATGCCCCGTTGGTGAAGTTGGCAGATCGGTTGTCTAATGCTATCTACTCATTCCGACACCTTAACGAAGAGAACGATTTTGCAGGACTGAATGCCCAGATGAAAGAGGTTTACCGTCACGAGATGCCTCAATTCCTCGAAGCCCTCACAGCCAAGACCGACGACCCTCGCTACACCTTGCCCCCCGAAATGGTGGAGGCCGCTAAAGCGTTGGTAGAGGAAGTCAAATAATTCGACGATGGCCGTATTCCTCTCAGCCCTACTGCCCGTCGTATTGCTACTGTGCTACATATGGCGGAAAGACCCACAGCCAGAGCCTGTCCGGTGGTTGGCACGTGCCGTTATTTACGGTGCGCTAATGTTCTTCCCAATTCTTTTGGTGGAGTCGTTTATGTCTTCGTTCCTTTCCGCAATTGTGCCAGCGAATACTCTTCTGAGCAGCATTACTACCGCTTTCTTTGTCGCAGCAGTGCCAGAGGAAAGCTTCAAACTATTGGCTTTGTGGCTGGTACTTCGCAAGAATCCTTTTTTCGACGAACATTTCGATGGAATTGTCTATGCCGCCTGTGTGAGTCTGGGCTTTGCCGCGGTTGAGAATGTTGGTTACCTGTTTACCTTCCATGAATCATGGCAGGCAACAGCTATTGCCCGAGGATTGTTGGCCGTACCAGGGCACTATGCTTTTGGCGTATTGATGGGCTATTACTACTCGCTCTATCACTTTGTCGATCACTCTCAAAGAACACGTTATTCCATTTTGCTCGTCCCAGTTCTGGCACACGGGCTTTACGATGCTATTGCCATGTCTGGTAGTTTGAGTCCCTACGTGCAAGGCATCAGTTTCTTTGTGCTTGTGTATTTCTGTATTAAAATGCACAAGTTCAGTTACAACAGAATTATGGCACAGATACATCGGGATGATGAAGAGCAGCGTCTCGCATAGTTCTGTTTGCGAAACGGCCCTTCGATTCCTTTTAACCTTTATTAAACACACAAATATGCGCGTACGTTTGCGCGTATGCGTGAAATTTTGTAATTTTGACCCCGATATAGTTAACATTTAAGTAGATAACAATGATGAAACGACTGATATTGATAGCCCTCGTGGCTTTGACAACCGTGAACCTGCAGGCTCAGGAAGAGCTTATGAAATTCGGAGACTTCGAATCATGGGTGACGCGTACCATCACGGAAAGTAAAATCATCGGAGGCAAGACAAAATCGATGGTGGAGATTGGTCCTAATATGAAGTTCGATGGCAAGGCATACAGGAACCAGGGCGGTTCGCCTTGGGCTACGAGCAACATCTATGCCCACGTGAAGGGCGTGTCGAAGACGAATACCAGCGTATATAAGGACACACATAATGGTGGAACTTGTGTAAAATTGCGCACCCATGTCGAAGGCATCAAGGTGCTCGGACTGGTAAACATATACGTAATTGCCGCTGGCTCGCTGTTCACTGGCGAAATGGTGGAACCCATCACCAGTAGTTCCAACCCCTTCCGCTTCCTCAATCTGGGTATTCCCTTCACACGCAAACCCAAGGCCGTGAAGTTTGACTACAAGGTGGCACTGTCCGATTCGGCAAACGTCAGGATGACGGGCTTCAGCCGCAAGAAGGTAATGGGGACGAAGGACTATTGCGACGTACAATGCTATCTGCAGAAGCGTTGGGAAGATGAGGACGGCAACATTCATGCACTGCGCGTGGGGACACTCGTACACCGCTTCACCTCGACGACAAAGGCTTGGCAGGAGGGTAAGTCGTTCCAGATTCACTACGGCGACATCACAGGCGAAAGCTTCTATCGTAACTACATGGGTCTGCTCACAGGCGACGGCACCATCTATGCCACAAACAGTAAGGGCAAGCAGGTGCAGGTGTTAGAAGAGGGATGGGCTGAGGCCGATGCTACTCCCACTCACATCATCGTGAAGTTCAACTCCAGTTGTGGTGGCGCCTACATCGGCAGTCCTGGCAACACGCTTTGGGTGGATAACGTGAAGTTGGTATACTGAGAAGGAATTTACGATTTTACCGCTCGGCATCTGCGCAGCAGTGACGCTTGCGTAGCCTGCCGGAGCAAGAATTTACAATTTACGATTGATGTACTATTTAGCTATTTATTAGCCGGATGATGCCTCGTAAATGTTCAATAACAAAATTGAAAAATAAATTGTCAAATAGTAAATCGTCAAATAGTAAATCGTCAAATAGTAAATGATACAGACTCCTTACTACCTTATTGAGGAAAGGTTGCTGCGACGCAATCTTTCTTTGATAAAGCACGTGGCTGAGGAAAGTGGGGCAGAGGTGATACTGGCCTTCAAGGCATTTGCCCTGTGGCGCACATTCCCCATCTTTCGCGAATATATAAGTCACACCACAGCAAGCAGTCCCTATGAAGCGCGGTTGGCAATGGAGGAATTTGGCAGTCCGGCACATACCTACAGTCCTGCCTATACCGAGCAGGATTTCCCCACGATTCTGGCTTGCAGTGGGCACATCACCTTCAACAGCCTTTCGCAGTTCCGCCGCTTTAGTCCGATGGTGGAAGACTATAATCGAGAGCATCCGGAGCGGCGTGTGTCGTGTGGATTGCGCATCAATCCCGAATACAGCGAGATAGAGACGGAACTCTACAACCCCTGTGCGCCAGGCAGTCGATTTGGTGTGTTGGACTCCGACCTCTCTGAGGCCGTTGACGTTAGGGATGATGGATTAAGGATTAAGGATGTTTACCCTTCATCCTTCACCTCTCATCCTTCACCCTTCACCCTTTATTCTTCACCTCTCACCCTTCATCCTTCACCTATCGAGGGCTTTCATTGCCACAACCATTGTGAAAGCTCTGCCGAGGCCCTACAAGAGAGTCTGCGACACGTGGAGGAGAAGTTCGGTCGCTGGTTGCCTCACCTGAAGTGGCTTAACTTGGGTGGTGGCCATCTGATGACTCGCAAGGACTACAACGTGCCTCTACTTATCCGCATGATAAAAGAATTGCGCGCGCGATATCCCAATTTACAAATCATACTCGAACCCGGTTCTGCCTTTGCTTGGCAAACCGGTCCGCTCGTGTCCAGCGTAGTCGATATCGTGGAAAATCACGGCATCAAGACTGCCATCCTCGACGTCAGCTTCACCTGCCACATGCCCGACTGTCTCGAAATGCCCTACCAACCTGAAGTGCGCGGAGCTGTTTCATTGGACAATTTGACAATTGAACAATTTGACAATTTGAGGAATACCTCTCACCTCTACAGACTGGGTGGCAATAGTTGCTTGAGTGGCGACTACATGGGCCTTTGGCAGTTTGATCACGAATTGCAGGTGGGAGAGGAGGTCGTGTTCGAGGACATGATACACTATACCACGGTGAAAACCACCATGTTCAATGGAATCCATCATCCCAGCATCGTGTTAGAACACCTTGATGGGACGCGCGAGGTGCTTCGCCAGTTCTGCTATGAGGACTATCGCGACCGCATGTGCTGATGCGACGTAGAAGTTTTTTTCATTTTCTTATAGAAAAAAGTCAATAAACTTTTTGCCAGTTCGCAGAAATGTTGTACCTTTGTACCCGCAATTCAGAGGAATTGGTTAAAAGATGCGGCAATGTTAGTGCAAGCAGAGTGCAGAACGAACTCGTTTGATTATGCCGAGGCGAAGCCTAACATCGCACATCTTAGTTAATAAGATGCGGCAATAGCTCAGTTGGTAGAGCATAACCTTGCCAAGGTTAGGGTCGCGAGTTCGAGTCTCGTTTGCCGCTCTTCGTTATTTGAAATAAATGTGTTGTTGCCCAGGTGGCGGAATGGTAGACGCGCTCGTTTCAGGTGCGAGTGCTGCGAGGCGTGCAGGTTCGAGTCCTGTTCTGGGCACCAGCAATAACCCAATGGAGAGGTGGCGGAATTGGTAGACGCGCTACTTTGAGGTGGTAGTGCCGCGAGGCGTGGGAGTTCGAGTCTCCTCCTCTTCACTTTTTTCGAAAAATCTATGATATCATCCATCCCCGACAAGGGGATTTTATTTTTTATAGAGACTCCTCCTAACCTCCCCTTAAAAGGGAGGAATATTTAACTCCTAAGTCATCGGCTTTTAACTCCTACGAAGTTTAACTCCTTGCTCGAAGAGCATTAACTCCCCTTTTCCACTTTCCTAAGCTGGTAGCTGTTCCAAAGGTTGTGCCAAATACTGTAGAAACCTCCCGCTATGCTCGTTACGGGTGTCATGAAGGTGTAGCCCAACCAGATGATGAACACGGTGTTCTTCTGTCCGCATGCTTGGGCGGCGCTGATGGTGTCCTTGTATTTCATGCCTACGCGCCTTCCTAAATAGAATTGGATGAAGCAAGCCAAAAGCGAGGTAAGGGCAATGCCCATTTGGTAGGTCCAGGGCAGTTGGGTGTGGACGATGCTCTTCACGCTGACAGCAATGGCAAGCGAGAGGCTAACTGCCCACAAGTAGAAGGGGAGGTCGCGCTTCTGTGAAAGCCACTCTGTGATTTCGGGAGCTATAGCACGCAGGACGATGGATAGCAGGAAAGGACCCAGCAGTAGTGGGAACACGCGGCTGATGATGAGGAAGAATGCTGTCCAGAACCCCGTGTCATGAAGTGTTGCATCGGGAGACGGGTGGATGAAGGGTAGCATGGCTGGAACAAGGGTGGCCACAACGAGATTAATGAGTATGGTGTACATCATCAGCGTGCCGGCATTGCCTCCCAGTTTGCGTGTGGCAACGGCTGCAGCTGTTGCGGTAGGACAAATGAAACAGAGCATGGCTCCCTCGACAACCACGCGCATGTGACTCTCCTGAGGCATGGCGATGACCACTAGACAAAGTGCGAGGAACAGGCTTGACTGGAACAGTAGCAACCATCCTTGCCAAGGCGACAAACGCAAATCGCTTGGTCGAACCTTGCAGAAGGTGAGGAAGAGCATGGCGAATAGCAGTAGCGGCTGAACAACCGCAATGAAGTCGTTAACCCAAGCGTGAGTAGGGTTAAGAGCTGGAATCGAAGTGTAGACAAAGTACCCGACAATGCCTGCAATCATGGCAATGGGTAAAGTCCATCTTTTCAGTAACTCCATCATAATGAGTGCAAAGATACTGAAAAGCGAGGGAAATGCCAAATCCATTTGAGCATTCTTGCTACGCAAGCGTCTCCTAATGTCGCCGAGCGGCCGAGTGTAAGTATCTTCGGCGAAATTAAAGTTGAAAAAAATAACCTATAACCTTTTAACCTTTAACCTTTTATTCGTATCTTTGCAGTCGCAAGAGAGAATGACTGTTTAACTTTTATTTTATTTATATGAATTTATACCTCCGATTCTTTGACGAAGAGGTGCTGGTTGAGACCGTTGACCAGGCAATAGAATTTCTGTCGAAGTTACCTGATGTTAAGTTGAGCGATAATGTATGCAATGAACTGGTTAGTTACGCTGCAAGCAAGAATCCCTTTCCCAAGCGTTTTAAGATTGATTCTAAGACCTATTTCATTGTGATTAAGACTACTGCCAACACGATGGAGGAATTCAAAGCTTATGCTGCAGATGTTGCCAGTGGAGCTGAAGATAATGCTCCGAGTGCAGAGAAAGCACTTTCAGGTAAGGAACTTCTTAACCGCACTTTCTCGGCCGAGCAACCAGGCTGGTATCACGCTACGATGAAACTGAAGCGCGTGATGGCGGTGGAAGGAGCGGCAAACAAGTTTTGTTATGTGGATACGGTGTTTGAGGCCAAGTTGAAGGCGCATAGCGTACAGGATTGCTACAATCGCGTGATTGATCACCTGCGCACGCGTGCCGACCTTGACCCTCGCAGCCAATTCCCTTCGATTCGTGGTCGCAATTTCAATGCCGAATTTCTGGGCATTGACTAAGAAATTGAGATTATCTTCGTTTGATGAGAATGTCGCGTAGACTGTAGTTGTCCATAAAACAACTCTGGTCTACTGCGCCTCGGATGCCTTTTATTCGTCCACTGGCGCTGAACTGCCATAGGGCGAATTTGGGATTTCCGTTCAGTTGAGGCACACCGTCGCTATACTTGGCTATCATGAACAGATAGTCTTCGAAGTATCCGGCGAGATATTTGTTATAGAAATTCTGCCCTGTATAAATGATGGGCTTTACGCCATAATAGTCTTCGATGCCTCTCAGGAACTGGCGTAGGCGATTGCGCATTTCGGCAGGAGTGGCTTTGCCTCTTACTTCCACATCAACCATGGGAACCAAGTCGTGGTCCTTCAGGTTGGGAACAACTGAAGTAAGGTTTTTAAGTTGGGCAGTAGGTGCCGCGGTAGGACTAAAGAAGTGATAACAACCAACGGGAATACCTACACGACGCGCCTCCTTCAGGTTGCGAAGGAATAGGTTATCGACCAGGCCAACGTTCTCCGTTGCTTTGATATATACGTAGTTGACATCCTTGTCGTCAGCTACAGCGTCCCAGTTGATTTGGTTCTGATAGTGTGAAACGTCGATGCCGCGTTTGCCCATCGTGTGACTTCTGCGGCGACGAATAACGAGGTCTTGTAAGTGAGTCAGTGCTTGTTCGGGTTGCAGTGGTGCTGGCAGTACATCAGGTTCCATATACATCAGTTGCGACGTTGTTGTGTTCAACGTCTTCTTCTTGGCAGCTTCCACCGATGGCACAAGCATCAGAAGCATTAGTAGTATGATGTATATGCGATTCATTTTGTGTTTTGCGTTTGCCATGAAAGTCCCCCTGCCCCTTGTCGGGAGCGGGGAGACTCTTTTTAGCACTTACTTAATCTCGATTTCTTCTTTCATGTCTATCTCATCGCCCTTCTTGTCATAGAACTCGTATTCCAGGAAGGCCAACTTCTGGCTGGGAATAACTTTGACACCAAAACCATACTTCATTTGCCATTGGCGTTTGATGGGCCATAAACCTTGGTTGATGTAGGCCATGACATAAGGATGAACGTGCAACGTAAACGAGCGGACGTTTAGCTTATTGACGAGCATATCTATCTTGCTTTCCAGAACATCGGTAAACATGAAGCTGCTCTTAATGACTCCCTTGCCGTGACAAGTAGGGCAAGTCTCGTCAACACTCACTTCCGTAGCTGGACGCACGCGTTGGCGTGTGATTTGCATTAACCCGAATTTACTCAAGGGTAGGATGTTGTGGCGAGCGCGGTCTTGTTTCATGTTCTCGCACATGCGCTCGTAAAGGGTCTGGCGATCTTCGGCCAGATGCATGTCGATGAAGTCCACAACAATGATTCCTCCCATGTCTCGCAGACGTAACTGGCGTGCCAACTCATCGGCAGCTCCCAGATTGACGTCAAGTGCATTGGCTTCTTGCCCGTCGCTATTGCGGGTTCGATTGCCACTGTTCACGTCTACTACCCACAAGGCCTCGGTGTGCTCAATTATCATGTAGGCACCTCTCTTGTAGGATACAGTCTTTCCGAACGAAGACTTAATCTGACGTGTGATGTCGAAATTGTCGAAAATGGGAAGGTTGCCTTTGTAGAGTTTCACGATATCGGCTCTCTCTGGCGCAATGATGGTGACGTAGTCCTTGACTTCGTTGAACACCTTCTCATTGTCGACGTAAATGTTCTCGTAGGAGGGGTTAAACAAATCTCGTAGCAAGCCAACGGCGCGGCTTGTTTCCTCATACACCATGGTCGGCAGTTCCTTAGCTGCCGTCACAAGGTTCATGGCTTCCTCCCATCGGCCCACGAGCACTTTCATCTCAGTGTCGAGTTCGGCTACTCGTTTGCCTTCGGCCACCGTTCTCACGATTACGCCAAAGTTCTTGGGCTTGATGCTTTGTATCACCTGCTTCAGTCGGGCACGTTCTGCCGAGGACTTGATTTTCGATGATACGGACACTTTGTCTTGGAAGGGCATGAGTACCAAGTATCGGCCTGGGAAGGATATTTCGCATGTCATGCGCGGTCCTTTGGTCGATATGGGCTCTTTTACAACTTGCACCAGCACCTCCTGGCCCTGCTGCAACACATTCTGGATGCTCCCGTCCTTGCCAAGTTCTTTTTCGATGCGAAACTTGGATATGGAGAGGGGGCCTTTCTTTCGTACCAGTTTCAGGTACTTGTCGAGAGATAGGAATTGGGGACCAAGATCAAGATAATGTAGGAACGAATCGCGCTCGTGGCCTGCATTCACGAAGCAGGCATTGAGCCCGGGCATCAGTTTGCGCACCTTGGCGAGGTAGATGTTACCTACGCTGAACGATGCGTTTTGGCCATCCTCTGTCGTTTCCTGTCCCGCCACCGACGCTTGCGAGGCTTCCTGAAATTCCATCAGGCGCTTGTCTTCCGTCAGAGCGATAGAAATCTTCTTGGGGTTGGCACTGATAAACAGTTCGCTAGTCATCTTTACAAAAACTCTTGCAGACTGATCAAATTACATTAACTCGATACTCTTTTTATAATTAGCGAGTGAAGAGAACTTCTCCACTCGCCATACCGCTTATTTACTTGCTCTTGTGTCTGTTCTTACGCAGTCTCTTCTTACGCTTGTGAGTCGACATCTTGTGTCTTTTCTTCTTCTTTCCGCTTGGCATAGCTTAATGTTTTTTTATTAGTTAATAATCATTTTTACATATTTCGGCTGCAAAGATAGTGCAAATCAAGCGAAAAAACAAATTTTGGAGCAGTAAATGCAAAGAATGCTTGCATAATCTTTGCTGCATCGCGGCAAAATAAGACCGAAGGTCAACTTTTATTTGATATTTTCCAAGATATTGCCTATCTTAGAGGTTCGGAGAGACGCATGGATACGAAAGTTAATCAAGAATTAGAAAATAATGTGCGAAGAAGGTGGAATTAACCCGTGAAACCTTTATCCCGTTAAAACTTTTATTCGTATCTTTGCCGTATGAATGCCTCTGATTTCTCTTTGCGCCTTCTTGACTGGTATGCCGAACACGGGCGTAATTTGCCTTGGAGGCAGACGCGCGACCCTTATCGCATTTGGATTTCTGAGATAATCCTGCAACAAACGCGTGTGGCTCAGGGGTATGACTATTTTTTGCGCTTTGTGCGTCGTTTCCCGAATGTAGATTCGCTGGCTGATGCTTCCGAGGATGATGTTTTGCGGCTCTGGCAAGGGTTGGGCTATTATTCCCGTGCCCGCAATCTGCATGCTGCGTCTCGTCAGATTCAGGCAATAGGGCATTTCCCAAACACCTACGAGGAAATACGCCAGTTGAAAGGGGTGGGCGACTATACAGCTGCAGCTATTGCATCGATGGCTTTCGACCTCCCTCATGCCGTTGTTGACGGCAATGTCTATCGTGTCCTTTCTCGTTATTTCGGCATCGATACTCCAATTGATTCCACGCAAGGGAAACGCCTGTTCTCGGCTATGGCTCAGGAGATGATGGTTCCAGGTCATTCGGCTGATTACAACCAAGCCATTATGGACTTTGGTGCTATTCAATGCACACCCAAGTCGCCTCAATGTGCAACTTGTCCACTAGCTGACACCTGTCAGGCTTATGCCGATGGAACTGTGGATGCTCTACCTGTAAAACAACATGTTACGCGTGTGCGCAATCGTTATTTTACTTATTTCTATGTGCGATATGGTGGGCAGACGTTGTTGCAAAGGCGTGCCGACGGCGATATTTGGCAAGGTCTATATCAGCCTCCTATGTTGGAGACGTCTCGGCCAATGACTCTCGCCGAAGTGTCTGCAAGGGTAGGGCAGTATGGTTCTCCCGTCTTGCTTCGTGAGGGCTTTGTCCATCAACTAACTCACCAGCGGCTTCATACCGATTTCTATCTTTTGGAGGCAAGTGTGCGTCCTGACTTGGAAGGTCTTTGGATTAAAGAATCGGAGCGCGACCAGTATGCCGTGCCCCGATTGGTGGAGGAGATGTTCAAACTGATTCCTGTATCTTAAATCAATAAGGCCTATGCCTTCTTGCCGAAGCCTTAGGGATTATTCCGGAAGCCTTAGGGATTATTTCGGAAGACCTTAGGTTCGATCGTCGAAGACCTGAGGTCTTATTTTTTTGCACCTAAGGTTCGATTGCCGTCGAACCTAATCTCGATTTTCTAGGCTCTAATCTTGAAGTTTCTCTTTCAAAAACTTTCCCGTGTAGCTTTCCTCGCATGCTACCACCTGTTCAGGCGTTCCTTGAACTACCAGATGTCCTCCGCGCTCACCGCCTTCAGGTCCGAGGTCTATGATGTGGTCGGCACATTTGATGACATCTAGGTTGTGTTCGATGATGATGATGGTGTGTCCGTGACTGAGCAATCCGTCGAATGCCGAAAGCAATTTCTTGATGTCGTGGAAATGCAGGCCTGTGGTGGGTTCGTCGAAGATGAACATCGTGGGCTCGTGCTTCTCCTGTCCCAGATAATAAGCTAGTTTCACGCGTTGGTTCTCGCCTCCCGATAGGGTGGATGAGGACTGACCGAGTTTGATATAACCGAGTCCCACGTCCTGTAAAGGCTTGAGCCGATTGACAATCTTTTTCTGCTTGTGTTCCGTGAAGAATTCAATTGCCTGGTTTACAGTCATGTCCAGCACGTCACAAACATCTTTTCCCTGATATTTCACTTCCAGAATGTCGTTCTTAAAGCGTCTTCCGTGACACGATTCGCATTCCAGCACGAGGTCGGCCATAAACTGCATCTCCACCGTCACAGTGCCTTCGCCTTTACACTCCTCGCATCGTCCACCTTCAGTATTAAAGCTGAAATACCCAGCCGTATATCCCATCTGTTTAGCCAAAGGTTGATCGGCATAGAGCTTTCGAATCTCGTCCCAAGCCTTTATGTATGTGACGGGGTTCGAGCGCGATGATTTGCCAATAGGATTTTGGTCGATGAATTCGATGTGGTGGAGTTGGCGCATGTCACCCTCCAATGACAGATGTTCGCCTGGACGGTCGGCAGGTTCGTCGAAATACCGTTTCATGGCCAGATAAAGGATATCCCGCACGAGAGTCGATTTACCGCTTCCGCTTACGCCAGTCACACAGGTCATCACGTTCAAGGGGAACTTTACATCGATGCCCTTGAGGTTATTGGCACGTGCACCCTTTACTTCGATGAAGTTATTCCACTTTCGTCGGCTCGAGGGCACGGGCAACGTGTCTTCGCCTAAGAGGAAGGCTAATGTATGGGAGATGCCCCCCTCCCTCGGGAGGGGTAGAGGGGTGGGGTCGCTGACTGGGCCTTGATAGACGACCTCTCCTCCCAGTCGCCCTGCGTCAGGACCAATGTCGATAATCCAATCTGCCGCACGCATTATCTCTTCGTCATGCTCGACCACGATTACCGTGTTGCCCAAGTCACGCAATTGTTTGAGCACGCTGATGAGGCGTTGCGTGTCGCGACTGTGCAGGCCGATGCTTGGTTCGTCGAGGATGTAGAGCGAACCGACAAGACTACTGCCGAGCGATGTTGCCAGGTTTATGCGCTGACTTTCGCCACCCGAGAGGGAGTTCGACAAGCGGTTGAGTGTCAGGTAACCAAGTCCCACGTCGAGCAGGAATTGCAGCCGATTGCGTATTTCCACCATGATGCGCTGTGCAATCCGCTCTTCTTGTTCACTGAGGGATAGGTTCAGGAACCATTTTTGCAGTTCCGTTATGGGCATGTCCACGAGGTCTGTGATGCTTCGTCCGCCCACTTTCACGTAGTTTGCCTCAGGTCTTAGTCGTGTGCCGTGACATTTCGGGCAGAGAGTCTTGCCCCGATAACGTGCCAGCATCACGCGGTTCTGTATCTTGTATTGCCCTTCTCGCAGGTATTCGAAGAAGGCATCAATCGACACCACACCCCATTCCACTTCCTCAGACCTCAGTTTTCGTTGCTCTTCGCTTAAGCTGGATGGGAACGTGCCGTGCCAGAGCCAGTCCTTCTCCTCGCGCGACAACTGGAAATAAGGCTTATGCACGGGGAATCCTCTTTCCGAGTTCAGGCGTATGAACCAAGTCTTCCATTCACTCAGTTTCTCGCCTCGCCAAGGCATGACTGCGCCTTCGTAGACTGATAAAGCCGTGTTGGGAATAACCAGATTCTCGTCGATGCCGATGATGCGCCCAAAGCCTTCGCATTCGGGGCAAGCGCCTGCTGGTGAATTAAAGGCGAACAATTTGTCGGATGGCTCTTCAAAAGTGATTCCATCGGCCTCGAAGCGCATACTGAAAGCATGCAGGATGCCGGCAGGGTAGAATCGCAGCATCATCTCGCCTCCACCTTCGTAGAAAGCCGTCTCCGCAGAGTCAATCAAACGGCTGATCACGTCCTTCTCATCGCTTACCGACATGCGGTCGATGACGAGATTGAAAGCTTCATGGCCAAGGGCTAAGGGCAAAGGACGAGGGTCGTGGTTGTCATCTTGAACTTTAGCCTGTTCGAGCACGTCCTCGATCTTCAGTATCTCACTATCAACCTCCACACGCACGAAGCCCGCCTTCATTTCCATCTCCAGTTGCTCCTTGAGCGTTCGGCCTTCAGGCACTCGCAAGGGGCACAGCACGGCAAACTTCGTGCCTCGCCCATACGAAAGCATGGTCTGCACCACATCCTCCGTCGTGTGCTTCCTCACTTCCTTGCCGCTGATAGGGGAGAAAGTGCGTCCGATGCGGGCAAAGAGCAGGCGCATGTAATCGTAAATCTCCGTCGAGGTGCCTACCGTCGAACGCGGATTGCGACTCGAAACCTTCTGCTCTATAGCAATCGAGGGCGGGATGCCCTTGATGTAGTCGCATTCGGGCTTCTGCATGCGTCCCAGGAATTGGCGGGCATAAGCCGAAAGGCTTTCCACATATCGCCTTTGTCCTTCGGCATAAAGTGTATCGAACGCCAGCGACGACTTTCCACTGCCGCTCACGCCCGTAATAACCACTAGTTTCTCGCGCGGTATCTCCAGGTCAATGCCCTTCAGGTTATTCACCCGCGCCCCTTTTATCCTTATGCTTTCTTCCATATAAAGAGTAGAACGTTTTCATTAGCCAAATGAGCAAAGTGTAGCTTGCTTCGACTCTGCCATGGCGAGAAAAGGTAGGATGAAATCCAAGTATTTTCTATGCTCGAGCCTCAAAGTACGATAAACGAAATTCAAAAGTAATAAAAAATGCCTCCTAATCCAAAATATTCCTTACTTTTTTGGATTATAATCCCAAAAAGGATTCACTTTTTTGGAATAGCATAGAGCGAGGCAATGCAAGTTCTTGATAAACCGAGCGGAAGTACCGAAAGATATTATCATCGTGCCAGGGTTGTACAATCTCCATCCCATGCTTGCTCAACCATCTGCCCGACATTGCCCAAGCAAGGGCTCAAGGTTGCCCAAGCAAGGGCTCAAGGTTGCCCAAGGCCAGAGTGGGAGTAAGTGAGAGTAAGTGAGAGTAGAAAAAAGTTACTCCCACTTGCTCCATCCCCGATAAACAAAGGGATGCAGGCATAAAAGTGGGAGTATGGGAGTAAAAATCGAAAAAATATGTTAATATCACCCTGTGATTCGTTAACAACTTCTCAACAATAGTTACTTATGCCTTTTCAACCAATCTAACCATAAGAAGGTTTTGCATATGATAGGCTTCTCGTCCTCGTTAATAGAAAAGTAATAACCTGATTCTTCCCCTACACCGACGACAGCACGATATTCGAAGATAGCACGTATATTCTCATCTTGATCATAAAATGTGTACCACCAGTTTCTGGCAGCATAATCATATTGACCATAGTAAACATAATCTGGCTTTTGTCTATATCCTATATGATTGCGATAAATAGCAATTCGCGAAGGATATTTCTTTCCATGATAATCAAATACTGCATCATCCCCACAAATATCATCTATGCGACAAAACCATATTGTATGCTTGTCTCGTTGAACGATAAATGGAAGTTGCCGATGACAATTATCTATCCCCTTTGTTTGCAGGCTCTCGTGCAATGATGATATCTCATCTTCCCAAAGCCTCTTCCCTTCTTCCTGTTCCCAAGCTGAGATATAATTGATGGACTTTATATAGCAATTGTCCTGGTTATCCTTAGAAAACCAGATATATTCTCCACGTTCAAGAGTACAATACCAATCATCGACTTCATCTGGACTCCACTGATACTCTGAAAGATCCTGATGACGTTTCATGACGCTAATTAGAGAATCATCAAAGACCTTATCGTACAACCTCAGCATGTCACGTTTGTTTCTTACGGAATCTAATGGATATCCTTCTCCTATGCGAATGGGGTATAGGATATGATTAGCCACATATTTGCGGTCACCTTCTGCAATAGCATGTAATAAACGAGCCAAGCTCTCTTTTAGAATGGGATGTTTCTCCATATCCAACACAGGCCATTCTCTTTCTGGAATTTTCGATTTTGCTACAGTATCGGTCAGTTCTTCTTTTTGAACTACAGTATTATCCTTTTCTTGTTGGGCTTTTGTACAACCCATTAGCAAACCAACGAGTGCAATGAATGTGATGCTTAACTTTTTCATTTGTTCTATTGTTTATTCTATATATACCCGACCGAGTTTAGAGCATATTTCCTTACATGTGTATGAACTAAGATATTTTTTTTATTCCCATTTATGCACTATGTCTATCAAAGGCTTAATATGTGGTTGATATTCTTTGGGATAGATTAATACAAATGTTGAGGCAAAATCAATAACGTCACCAGGCAGGACCTTCATCTTCATATAAAAGATTCTGCCATCTTCTGTATAGCCAGAATAAATCCCTTTGTGCTTGGACGAATATGTAACAATAGAAAACTTGGCATTAGGTGTTATGTCTGTGCCTTTATCGGGATATGCTACCGCGTATGAACGGAATGGCCAATAGCATAGTTCGACATCCCCCCACGTGTGCAAGTTCAATATTCCGCAATACTCATCTACGGCCTTCTGTTCGTCATAGTTTGCATCAGTCATAAACGAAGGGTATTGAAAGTTCCACGGATGCCACTGCCATTTGACATTCTTCATCAAACGCGAGAACGACGTAGGCGAATAATCACACCTCTGTTCCTTTGATTGGGCGTCCATTCCAACAAAAGGTAGCAATACTAAAAACAAAACAAGTCCTGTCCGTCTCATAGTTTCCCTATCTACTCTTTATTGTTAATCTATTCGTTTTTTTCATACCAATTATTTTGTACACATTCCGTGGCATCGGTTGTATCTGTTACAATACCATGAGGGATAATGCCATCAACTTTCCTACAATAAAACTCATTTGCTCTAAGTCCTTCTCTTTTTATTTTATGCGAGCAACCGCCACACATAAAGAGCATACCGTTTTCCTTCTCCATATCTGCGATTAGTCTTAATCCTTTCGATTCTGTTATGTTACATTAAAAGAGCCTTCCTTAATACCGCTAAATACTGATCTATCTCTTTTTCATTTCTAAACAATAAAATACTTTTGTTGTCGTCTTCTACTTCAATCATCAACTGTTGTTCATAATGTTTAAATCTCGTAGATAACTGTTTGTGGTGCCAATTTATATTGCCATATCCATTCTCATTGTCTGGATGGTCTTCACCAACAATGGCAGGCAACTTAATGTCAATTTCCTCTCTCCAATACTCCGGCAATGTGATTCCAGAAATATCGTTCTTCTTGACCGCATATAATCTTTTTAATTCGTTTAACATCTCAATTTGTTTTAATACATATTCGGAATTAAGCTTAATATATAACAAATCAAACATACCTATAGCACCAACTCCGAAAGAAATACAATCGTATAGTTTAGTTGCCTTATTCTTTATTACATAGACTCCTGCCACTTCCTTGTTATATGCGGTAGTAATAGAACCTAACAAATGGCTTTGATATTCATATATTCTCTTTTCAAGAGTTTCTTCTATACCTTCATATCCAATTGGAACACAATTGTATTTGTAATAGTCTAACATTTTTTCCAAGCAATAGATACTCTGTTCATAGCACCCATGTTTATCAAACCTATCACCCCAAATTAAATATTTTTCCATTAATTCGGGATGGCTACGAACAAATGATTCGCTCGTTTTAGGTTCTTTTGTACTCGGAGTGAGAAGGGAGGTGTTGATGCGATCCTCATAGATAAATCTTATTGTATATCCAGCCAGCGAGAAGGGAAAAGTTGATACATCATATAAGTAACTTGGTTCAATATGTATAACTCCTGTGTATGGTGAGGTTTCATTGGTGGGCTTAGTTGAAAAGATATAATATTGGTAGTGTAGTTCTGTTCCATCTTCTACATCATGTGCACTTTCATAGATATATGATTGCTCAATTTGAGAATTTGACTGGTCAAGTATTTTTTGTATTACATCTTGATTTTTTGAATCAATTTGAACTTCAATCTTATAAACAATATTCGTCTTCCTATTATAAAAGACTTTAATCTCTGCGTTACGACCTTGAAATATACCATTGAAAATTCGCTGCCCTTTGGGAGTCTCTTGTGACTTGGACCTATTCAGCGTTATTCCTTTTGCCGTAAGTTTGTTCTGAAAGTTTGAAATTGTCCCATCCATAGGAATATTCATAAATGTTAAATGCTGGGCAATAGTGTAAGATGTGTAAAATGAAACCAATAGGAGTAATGTAAACTTTCTCATGTTTCCCAATATTTGTGTTATTAGTATATTCCGCCAGCTTTTATATTGGCTAACCAGATGCCGTTGTCGTTATCTTTTAATATTATGACTTGTTTTAAAGCATCTCCCTTTCCGACCATTATATCTCCATCGGGATAACAATATAGGTAGGAATGAGAAAAACGCTTCTTATATATCTTTTTTCCAGTCTCATAATCCTTTATGGTAATTTTAACACCTCCGTCAAGTATTCCTGCAGCTTTTATTTCAACGATAACATTACTATGCGCTTCCGTTTCAATATGTGCTATTTGAACCTTTCGTTCAATCTTTACATCATATGTCGGATATGTTTTACCATCGTCATGATTTTTGTTTGTCATCAAAATCGCAATAGGTGGTGCATAGGGAGTGGATGTAAAGTTTGAAGGCGTAAATGTCGCTGGGGTAAATGGTACTTGAGGAACGGATATTATCTGACTTCTTACTGTTAAAGAAATGCAGCAAATTAAAGGCATTAGTATGAATGTTATTAGATTGTGTTTCATAATAATTGAGGTTTAAAGATTATGACATGTTTTTTATACTGATTAATATCAGGACCTATAATAGCGATTTGAAGTTATCTCCTCTTTTATAGACTCTCCCCAATTATGCCATTCATAACATATAAAGAATGTAATTCCGATAAAAACAACTAATAGAATGGCTTTAGTAACTATATTAATCGCGTTACTTCGAGGTGATGCATCTAATTTTATCGGTATGAACAAATCAACATATTTACAAAGGTGGAAGAACCATGCAACTGATAAGATTGATGTCATAATGATATTAAAACCAATGAATATGTTGATATCTTCAACTTTTCCTTCTGTTGAAGCAGCAATTAATGAACTTAATCCAACAACGATACAAAAGGCTATTGTTACACGAAGCAAAATTAATTTTGAATCTTGTAACTTCTCCATTGGCGTTAATTCTTTTTTCTCTTTAAGAATACTTTCTTCTGAAAAAATTTCTGTTCCCATAATTTATTATTTCTTAAAAATATAATCTTTTATGTATTGCCAAATTACTTCTCCTTCTTTCAGAAATTGTTGTCTTTCTGTTTCAAAGGTATTATTCTTTATGTGTTCGCAAAATTCCTTCATCGCATCCAAGACTATATTATCCAGCAAAGGATGATACGAGGTTATAATATCTGGGGCAATTTTATCGTAAATACGCATCATAGATATCACTTCAGAAATCCTTCTCCAATCTAAATGTGGAAGTTCTGCTATCTTATTTGCAATAATATTAACTTCGTTTGAGATCCACTCTCTATAATTGTTGCATATATCACAAATTCCTAAAAGTAATACCTCCCAATTGATATCATCTGTCAGTTGGACGATTGTTGATGGTGCCTTAGGATAAACAATAACCTTCCCACTATGTCTGTTATACTCTGAAAAAAATATATTCTCTATTAAATTATATCGCCACCATTTTATATTAGGCCTATATGACATGGAAAGAGGTAATAAAAGCACCTCATTAATATATATATTTACACTGACATATTGCCTTTTAGGGGATTTGGGATAGAAGTTACTTTGTATTACAAATCTAAATTGGTCTTGCACAAATTCATCTCTTCCATTTACAAATCCTTCTCTATTATGTGTATCATATATTTTTATAGTATTGACAGAGGGGGTAATCGTAAATTCTCTTGAAGTCTTATTGTAATATAATTGAAGTTCTTTATTCATTTTTCTATGTAAGCGTATAACGTATATGGGGATTTTACAATTTGAATTGGCATAAAAAGAAAACGTGGACTACTTACTTCGTCTACGTTTACTGCGGTATCGCCAAACACCATTGCACCATTAACGAGTAAAAGCCCACGCCCAGCGGCGTGAACATCCGAACTTTCACTCTTGGTGCTTACTTCTATTTGGCGATTTTCAGTAAACAAGAACTAAAGCGGACGCTTCATCCTATGTCAATTTTCCGTTATTTACTTCATTGGCTATCGATTTTCGTTGATATCAAGGGCAAAGATACGAATAAATGTTTAATGTTTAATGGTTAACGTTTATTTTTTATGCTTGCTCAAACATAAACCTATGGTTGGGTTGCTCGTTTATTCGTAACTTTGAGGCTTGAGAGGCTCGAAAATAGGATATACCTCGGTTCCCACTAACTTTGGCTACTCTCGCTCGACATAAAAATAAACGGGTTTATTTTGTTCTGTCCTCACTTATTTGAACTTTGACACTTCGTGTCGAAGATACTCTCGTTCGACGCTCGGCATCCCGAAGGGTGACGCTTTCTGAGCGAAGCGGGGAAAGAAATCCTCAAACAAAGTTTGGCATTTTGCTCACTTATTCGTATCTTTGTCGCCTATATAATATAATAGGGTATAGTATGAAACGGAAACTGCTCTTTTTGCTCCTCATTGCCTCATTCTCTCATTGTCTCAATTTCAATTCCCTTTCCGCCCAGACTCAGCCTAAGCGCGAGTTCCGCGGGGCGTGGATTCAATGCGTCAATAACCAGTGGAACGGCATGGGACGTGACCGCATGCAGCAGACGCTGACCTATCAACTGGATGAGTTGCAAAAGTCGAACATCAACGTAATCCTCTTTCAGGTGCGTGCTGAGGGCGATGCGCTATATCAGAGCAATATGGAGCCTTGGAGCCGTTATCTGACAGGTCAGCAAGGAAGAGTGCCCGACCCAGCGTGGGACCCCCTGGCGTGGATGGTGGAGGAGTGTCACAAACGTGGCATGGAACTGCATGCTTGGATTAATCCCTTCCGTGCCAAGACAAAGGGGACGCCTGCGCTCACCAGTTCGTACTACATGCAGCATCCCGATCGCTTCTTCGAGTACGACGGCTTGTGGCTATTTGACCCGGGTATCCCTGAAAATCGTCAATACATCTGTCAGGTGGTACACGACATCGTGAGTCGTTATGATGTCGATGGATTGCATATCGACGATTATTTCTATCCTTATCCAGTGGCGGGTTTGCAGATTCCCGACGACCGTTCGTATGCCATGTATGGAGGGAACATGAACCGTGCCGATTGGCGCCGGCAGAACGTGAACCTCTTCATCCACGACCTATATAAGACTATACATGCGGCTAAGCCCTGGGTAAAGTTCGGCGTGTCGCCTTTCGGTATTTATCGCAATCAGAGTAGTGACCCGCGTGGAAGTAAGACAAATGGTACGCAGAACTATGACGACCTGTATGCCGACGTGCTGGAGTGGGTTCGCCAGGGTTGGGTGGATTACAATGTGCCACAGCTCTATTGGGAGATAGGCAATCGTGCGGCAGACTATGAGACCTTGGTTCGTTGGTGGAACGACAACGCTCCTCAGCGCTCCCTCATTATCGGACAAGATATCGAGCGAACAGTGAAGTTCCCTGACACGACGAATCCCCAGCAACATCAGGTCTTTCAGAAGTACAACCTGCAACGGGCAATGCCTAATGTAGTGGGGTCGTGCCAGTGGTACGCAAAGGCTTGCGTTGACAATCCTTCGAACTACACCACGGTTCTGCGCCAGATGTATCATCCCTATGTGGCTTTGCAACCCGCTATGCCTTGGATTGACAAGAAAGCTCCTGGCAAGGTGAAGAAGGCTAAGGTGGTGTGGACACAAGACGGCCCAGTGCTGTTCTGGACATCGCCCAAGGCAAAGTCGGAGATGGACCGCGCCACGAAGTATGTGGTTTATCGCTTTGCTAAGGGAGAGAAGGTGAACGTCAATGACCCGTCACACATCCTCGCCATCACTTCCGATGCCTTTTACCGCTTGCCTTATAATGGAGGGCAGACTCAATATACCTATGTCGTGACAGCTCTCGACCGCATACAAAACGAGTCGAAGGCAGTGAAAAAGAAGGTAAAATTGTAATGGTTTTAAGGGCTTAAGGCTGAGGACTAAAGACTAAGGGCTAAGGCCGGGATGAAAGCAATTATGACTTTAGCCTTTTGCCAAGTGCAATGCTCGCAGTTAGCTATTCGCCCGTTTTCTAATTTTTTTTAATTCTTAATTAGCATTTATGTTCATAAAACGTTGGTTGTACAATGCGCGCTCTTTTGCTGCGCCTCAAAATCTGATGCCCAGTGTGTTGGCGGTAGTTTTAGCAGTTGGTGTTACGGGCTTTAATATATGGTTGGGGCTTCTTGCTGTGCTGGGCGTATGCATGGTTCACCTCGGCGGCAATCTGCTGGATGACTATTTCGATTGGCAAGACGAGTTGCTCGACTATCGCGAGGAACTGCGCCAAGAGGGCGAACAGGCCTTCACGGACAAGTATCCTTATTTGCGTGACGGTTCTACCACGCTGTCCCAACTGCGATGGGCCATTGCTGCCTTCATGGGCATTGCTGCGCTTTGCGGAGCTATCATCTGGTGGCAACGCGACTTCGACAAGTGGATTCTTGGCATTGCCATCCTCAGTGCCGTACTTTGCTACTTCTATTCGGCTCCTCCTTTGAAACTGGGCTTTCATGGATTAGGCGAACTGGTCATAGGCATCTGCTTCGGTCCTTGCCTGGTGTGTGGCGTTTATCAGTCGGCTTGCGGTGCTTTGTACACGAGCGAAGGCGGATTTGCTTGGCACATCCTTGCCTTAGGCTGTGCCATAGGCATGTTTGTAACTAATATTCTTTACACCCACTCCTTTGTGGAACGCCATGTCGATGATGTCTCGCATAAGAGTACACTGGCAGTAGTGCTTCGTACCAATTGCGCTGGCCTTACGGCATACGCCATATTCCTCTTTGTTCCGTTCCTGCTCGTGCTGTTGTGCGTGTTTACTGGCTATATCCATTGGGCCTATGCTTTTGTATGCCTGATGTTGCCACAGGCCATTTGGCTCATGTGGGCTATGATTAAGTTTGCCCGTAACGAGGAAGTTCCCACAGACCATCCTCATCGTTGGCTCGGTCCGATGGACAATTGGGAAAAGGTGGAGGAAGGCAATCGTTATTACTTGCTGCGCTGGTTCACGATGCGCAACATTAACACGGGCTTCTGCTTAATCTTGGCAGTGGTGAAACTAACACTTTATTTCATCGGATGACACTGGTAAGGCGCATAAGGCAGTTGAGTTATTTGGCAGGGTGGCAGGCTCGTGCTCTTATGGGTCGGCGTGCTCCTTTGCAGTCCGTCAACTTCATTCTCGACCAGTGTAATCTGCGTTGCCGCCATTGTTCGGTATATGCTATTGCAACACCGCGCATCAAGACCCTTGCCCAGATACGCGAGGAACTGGAGTATTGTTATAGCATAGGTTCGCGTTTTATCGACTTTGAGGGTGGGGAACTTTATCTTTGGAAAGACGAGAGCGTTGAAGGGCACACCTATCGCATCAATGACGTAGTTGACCTTGCCCATGAGATTGGTTTTTGGAGTGTAACGATTACCACCAATGCCCAGTTGCCATTCATCGGTACACATGCCGATCAGGTGTGGGTTTCGATGGATGGAGTGGGAGAGTGGCACGACGATATTCGCGGAAAGGGAACCTTCCAACGACTTGACAACAACATCCGCAGTTACGGAGAATGGCGAACAAGCCTTGACGGAAAGGCACCTCCTGTCTGCGTTAATGTCGTACTGAACAACCGCAACTATCCCTGTTTGGATGAGGTGATGGAGTATGTGCGCAGCAATCCCAACATCGATCAGGTGTCTGTCAATTTCCACACGCCTTTCAGTGAGACGGAAGAACTGTTCCTCTCGCCCGAGATTCGTAATGAACTTATAGATAAACTGATTGATTATAAGCGACGAGGCTATCCGATTATGAACAGTCGTTCGGGCTTGTGTGCCATGAAGATGCGTGATGGACGGACACTTTGTACCGACCGCTATTGCTGGATAACAAACTTCATCTTCTCCGATGGCAGTCGTTCACCCAAGTGCATGGGTTACATGCACGGCGTCTGCGACCGATGCGGTTTCTCTATGGGCGGGGAGATGTATGCCATGCAACACTTCAGCCCCGATACTCTGTTGAGTGGACTGAAGCTAAGGATGTCGTAAAATACTTGCAATTATTTATCGAAGACAACGATAGTTGTCCTGAAGCCAAATGCCTGCATGAGGGCAGTCATTTGTTCGTGTCCGTTTTGCTCGGCTAATTTATAAGCATTGCTTCGAGCCAGTCGGCGTTTCATGCGCCGTTCGGCACGTCGGTACATCTGCTCTCTGTCCTTGCCTGACCACGAACCCGTTTCGTAGAAGGTCTTTGTACGGGCTTCGTCGATAAACTTCGTATTGATTTGCTGAATGCGAGGCAGATGCAGAATAGCCGTATCGCCTTGTATGGTCAGCCAATTGTCGGAGAGCTTACTAAAGTCAACTCCCAATCGAATCGTGCCTTGGTAGATGCGGACCAGTTCCTCATCGGAAAGCACGAAACGGCTGTGTGTGGTGTCGATGATTTCTTCCATTTGCATACTCAGGAACTCCCATTTGCCAATCTTTCGGATGCTTGTTACCTGAGCCGGAGTTAGGCTGATGCAGGTGTCGGAGACAACAGTTATAGCAACAGGTCCTTCTTCGCTTTTGATTGCCACAGAGAGAGAACGAAGAGCAAAAGCCACAACAAGCAGCGTGACGATGGTAACCATCCATCGCCAATGATGATACAAGAATGAGAATATACTCTTCACCTTCACGTCTTTTTCCCTATAACCTCTTAACCTTTTAACCTTTTAACCCTTTAACCCTTTATCTTTACCGTGCTCTGCTCGTTATCGTAAATGTCGCGCAGGTCTTCCTCAACAAACTCCTTGCGGAAAGTTACCACAATGCGTTCTTCGGTGTATCCCATATCCGCCAACAGAGGGATGAGCAAGGAAGCCGCATTTCGCTTGGCAGATTCGATAATGCCCATCTTGGGAACCGTACGCAAGACGCTGGCCACACCTTGTCGTGTAAAGCTTGTAAGCTCAGCATCTTTGAAATCACTGCGAAGCCAGCTCACGCGAGTCTTAATGCCTTCGTTGTCCACCTTAGATGAGGTAACTACTATGCGTGGGTCGGGCAGGGTGATGTGTAAGGCATCGTCCACAATCTCAATGTCCTTTTCTCGAATCTGTGAGAAATCGATGTATGCTTGTAATGTTACGTCGATGGGGATGGCAATCTTGCGGTCTCCCAAAGGAAGGTCTTGCTTGAACTTCATGCCCAGGAACGAACCTCGAAGTTGTTTCAAGTCGTTGTGGGTCACTATCTTGTGGACAATGTATTCCGAGGTGTAGAGACGCGATTGCTTGCTGATGACAGTGGCAATGCTTACTTGCTCATCAGCCTTCTCGCTTTCAGGCTGTCCGACCTCCTGCTTCGTGCAGGAAGTCAGCATAGCCAGTAATAATATGAATAAGGCTTGTTTCAATTCTTAATCCTTTTCACTTCTTCACTCCATCACTTCTTCAACGCACGCCTCCTCCAAAGCCTCCGCCAGAGAATCCACCTCCTCCGCCCCAAGAGGCACGGCCTCCACCACCAGCAGCACGAGCTTCTCGTTCGGCCTTGTTCATAGCAGCACGGGCAGTACTCTGGTGCATGGTACTCCGAATCATAGGCAGAGTAGTTTCATTGGCCATCTGCTGGGCCACCTGATCCATATTGAAGTATTCGGGGTTAATCTTCTTCATGTCGCGAATGACCTGGTCGGCAATACCGAATAGAGTGGCATAGATCATATAGTCTTTCCACAATGCGACCTCGCCAACGTTGCGCTCGTCGAGTAGCGTGAACTCCTTCAGGAACTTGCGCAGGCCAAAGACTTTCTTCACCTCGTCCTGTTGGTCGCGGTATTGGTAAATGCGCGTTTTGGTGTGCAATGTCTGGATAAAGGAGTCGGCATAACTCTGGTTGTGGCGACTATTCATCCACGAACGCAGTTCCTTGGGTTCGAGAACGGTGTCTGTGCCTGCTGCATCACGGAAAATCTTATGAACCATTCGCAACAGCTGAGGATAGTCTTTATTCTCGGGAAGGGAGTGGATGACGAAGTGCTGTTCCGTCTTTCCCTTAGTGTTCATGGCAGAATTGATGCTGATGGCTCCATCGTTGATGAGGCGCAGGATGCAGGCTGAAAGCAGGTTGTTGTAGTCGGCACCTACATATTTATAGGCGTTCACCACATCGTTCGTAGCTTGCAGGTTGCCCTCATAAGGAAGGTCGCGATACCAGAGCAGGTCTTTCATCACACGGCGCCTCTGACGCCAAACATAGAAGAAATAGCTGAACAAGAGCAACAGCGGAAGCAGGATAAGGGCAAGGGCAAACAGAGCCAGGGCAATCTTATCTTCCCGAGAAACCTCGTTTGTGTAGTCACTACCCTCAAAGGCACGATCCTTCAGCGTCTCAGAGCTGTTTGTGTAAACGACTTCCGGTGAGAACAGACCTTTCGGGAAGCGTGCCATCACAATCATGGCACTACGCTGGCTGAAGGGCTCGTCGGATTCTGCCACTATGCTGTCGCCTACAAGATGGACTTCGCCACTATAACGGAATGCCCATACGCCAACGCTATCAGCGTCAAAGTGAATACTGTCTTCAGGTACGATTACTAATCTCACATGTTGTGGACTGGGTTGTATGCCCTCGGCTACAAACATGTAGTTGAAGCCGTCGGCATCCTGATAGCCGCGCAACAGATTGGTAACGGTGTATTGCGTCACATAGGTGCGATTGCCGCTTTCTCCTAAACCCCAGCACAGCTCATAGCCATCGTGCTTGGTGACGATGCCGCATCGACTAGCCTTTAGCTGGCGGCTTTGGTTGATGTCCCAGTAGGACTGTGGCTCGTAGGTTTTGCCCGTTTCGTCAGTTACACTGAAGTCCTGCAACTCACTGTCATTAAGGTTGCCGATAACAATGTAGCATTCCGTTCCCTCAGAGTCGATGCTCATCTGTCGGGTCTCTGTTATCCGTGCGTCGCCATTCGGTTGCAACACAACACGGATGTTCAAATCTTTAAGATAAGGACGCCCGAAAACAGTTGTGGCCGATGCCAGCAGCATCAGCCACAAAACGATGTCACTTCTTAAATGCTTCATCGAGGTTGGGATAACTCTTCTTTTCTTCGCTATCTACTTTCAAGTATTCCTTTTCGACGAAGTGGAGAATGGATGCCACGATGCTCGAAGGCCACTGGCGAACCATACGATTCATCTTGGTGGCAGTGTCGTTGTAAACCATACGCGACATGCGCACGTTCTCTTCGTACTGCTTCATTCCTTCCATAGCTTCCTGGTAGAGGCCGGCAGCCTTCAACTCGGGATATGCTTCACCGATGGCAATCAGTCGTCCCATTACTTGACTGAGGGCAGAGGTTTGTTCGTTTACGGCCTCGGGCGTGTTCACTTGTTCGCCACGGCGCTGTTGGATGACCTCAATCAGGGTTTCGGATTCGTGTTTGGCATACTGTGCTGCTGTCTTTGCCAGAGCCAATACGGCATCCCAACGGGAGTTTAGCTGAACCTCGATCTGGCTCAGGGCATTCTTACAAAGTTCATCCAGATTGACTAGCGAGCGCTGAGTCGAAATAAAATAACCAATGACGATAACCGCCAATACGATAATAATAATTGTTACCATAATTATTTAGTATTTAAAGTTTACGGCGTTAAAGTTACGAATTTAATGCGAAACGGCAAGCACCTTGGGCTACTTTTCTCCCTTCTCGACTCGCTCAGCGAATGTCAAAGATGCGGAAGAAGCCTGTCAGTGTAAACACCTCGCGTATTCCCTCGCTTAGGTTTCGAATAGTTAACTGGCCTCCTTTGCTATGGACTTGTTTAAGCAAGGTAAGCAAGATTCTAAGTCCCGAACTGCTTATGTACTCCAATTGTGCCAAATCTAGTTCGATATTGCGGTGGGCTTGTTCCATAAATGGCTGCATGTCTTTGGCAAACTGTTCGGAGGCAGCTGTATCGAGTCGTCCCGAGAGTGTTCCTTTCAGACCATTGTCGTATTCTGTGATGGTGAGTGTCATTGTATATGAGATGGATTATGTTAAGACTTATGATTATGGTAGCGGCGTGATGGGCCAGATGAGGTTTACGGCCAGAAGATTAGTGGCCAGAATGATGAGGGCCATCCATAAGCCTACCTTGGCAAAGTCGGAGAATCGGTAACCACCAGGGCCGTAGACAAGCATGTGAGTAGGCGAGCCGATAGGAGTGATGAAGCACGAGCTGACGGCAATCATCAGTGCCACACAGAAGGGGAAGGGGTCGTAGCCCATGGTAATGGCGGCATTGTAGATAATCGGGAAGAAGATGGCGCCCGTGGCCGTGTTGGAGATGAACTCGGTAGTGAACATGCCCGCCATGCATATTGCAGCCATCACTACGATGGGATTGTCGCCACACACTGACAGAATGCCGTTTGCAATCATTTGTGCCAGACCTGTCTTGGCAATGGCCGTACCCATGACAACTGATCCGGCAAACACCATCAGGATGTTCCAATTGATGGCTTTCATAGCTTGGTCAATGGAACAGCATCTGCAAATCACCATAGCCAGTGCAGCTATGAAGGCCGCTTGAAGCAATGTCATAACACCTAATGAAGAGAGAGCAATCATGCCTATCATGATGAGTGTGGAGACGAGTGTCTTCTTACCAATGTTGGGCAGGTCCTCGGAGTCGAAGAACTGTAGGTGCTTTTTTGCTTCGTCACTGATGTTCTTCATCTTTGGAGGACATTCCAACAATAGCGTGTCGCCTGCTTGAAGCACGATGTCGCGTGGACTTGCTTCGATGCGTTCTCCTTGTCGGCTAACAGCAACAAGCGTCAGTTGGTCGTTCTTCTCAAATCCCGTTTCTTCCCATCGTTTACCGATGGCCTTGCTGACAAAGCCAATGGAGGCGGTCTTCAGTTTACGATTGGGATCAATCTCTTCGATGCTGAAGACATGATGGTCGGCATTCACCAGTCCGTGACTCTTTCGCAACTCGATGAGTTCGTCTATCTGGCCAGCGTATATCAGGCGGTCGCCTCCGATGATGAACTCATCGGCAGGAACGGGTGAGATGACTTCCTTGTCGAAACGCACGATTTCGATGAGGCTACCTCCGCGCACATTGTTCAGTTGAGCCTCCTCTACGGTTTGTCCTACATGCTGAGAACTTGTGGGAACAAGCATTTCCAGCGTGTATTCGCCTGTCGACTCAAAGCCTTCTTCAGGCGATTTGCGTTCGGGAAGCAAACGACGCAAGAGCACCATTGTCAGCACGCCTACTGCCAAGCACAATAGTCCTGGAACCAGTGGAGTCAGGATGTTCATGGCGTTTCCCGTTTGTTCAGCGTACATGCCCGAGATAATCATGTTCGGTGGAGTACCAATAAGGGTACATACACCACCCATGCCTGAGGCATAGCTCAATGGAATAAGTAGTTTTGAGGGGGTAATATTAAGCTTCCTGCCCCACATCTTCACAACATTCACAAACAAGGCAACCACAGTGGTGTTGTTGAGGAAGGAAGAGAGGAAGGCCACCGGGAACATTAGGCGCAAGATAGCCTTTGGATAGCTGCTTGGTGTACCCAGTAAGTGTCGCGTCATCCACTGAAGAACACCCGTATGAACAAGACCAGACACCACGACAAATAGGGCACCGATGACCACTACTGAAGGGCTACTGAATCCTGAAAGAGCCTCTCCAGAGGTAAGTACTCCTGTAATGAACAATATGGCTATGGCACCAAGGAAAGCCGATTCGGCAGAAATCTTGGTAAAGAGTAGCGTAATAAATACTGTCAGTACGGTCACGATGGTTATCCATGCATCGAGTCCGAGTCCGAGAAATATGATGCTTTCCATAAAAAATAGTTATTGACTAATACGAAGACGTTTGAGTATAGCGGTGAAGAAAAGCGTCAGTTAATCAAGTATCTTGCTTCCACAACTTCCCAGTCGATAATATCCCAAAGTGCAGCCAAGTGGTCAGGACGGCGGTTCTGATAGTCAAGATAGTATGCATGCTCCCACACATCGAAGGTAAGCAGGGGACGCAGACCACGTTGCACAGGATTGGCAGCATTTGCCTCTTGGGTTATGACAAGTGAACCATCGTCCTTTGCCGACAGCCATACCCAACCCGAACCAAAGAGGGTAGCACCTGCTTTCTGGAACTCTTCCTTAAACATGGCAAACGAACCAAATGTCTCGCCAATGGCTTCCATTAGTTCGTTCTCGGGGATATTATTCTCCTTCGGCGCACGGAATTGCCCAAAGTATAGTTCGTGGTTTAGAATCTGTCCGGCATTATTAAGTATGCCGCCTTGGGCTTGCTTTACAATATCCACAAGCGAGAGGTCTTCCAGTCCTGAACCTGAAAGAAGATTATTTAGATTATTCACATAGGTGGCCAGATGCTTCCCGTGGTGAATTTCGATGGTTCTTTGACTAATTACCGGCTCAAGTGCGTCCGCAGCATAAGGCAATGCCATCAGTTCAAATTGTGCCATAGTGTAGTGTATTATAGTTTCTTGTGGCGAAGATACAAAACAATTGACAATTGACAATTGATAATTGGCAAATATTTAATATCTTTGCGAATAATTAATATGAAATGACCACGAAACCCCTATGTGGGAACTTGGATTAATGCATAAATAAATGAGAAAGATGTTACTTACACTTCTGTTTGCCGCCATTGCTGCCATTGCATGGGCCTTAATGAAGAACCACCATACTGGCTTCAAGTCTGTAGGCACTGCCGAGTTTGCCGAAGTAATTAAAGATACTGCTATACAATTGGTTGATGTGCGTACTCCGATGGAATATGCCGAGGGTCACCTTCCCGGTGCTATACTCATCGATGTAAAGGACAGCACCTTCTTACCAAAAGCTAAGGAAACGCTCTCTCAAGACCGTCCCGTGGCAGTCTATTGTCGCAGTGGACGTCGTTCGGCTTCAGCCGCAAGCCAACTCGTGAAGGCGGGCTTCGAAGTGGTCAACCTCAAGGGTGGAATCCTCGCATGGCAAGCCGAAGGTCGTGAGGTGGTGAAAGACTAACTTACTCGTAATGGCGAATGCGTACGTCGATGCCGTTGTCCTTAAGTTCGGCAGGTAATCCGCTTACGTTTGTCTGTCCGTAGTGATAGGGGAAGAGCACACGAGGACGGATAGTGCGAGCTGCACGGGTTAATTGTTCTGTAGTCATCGTGTAGGGCTGGTTGCAAGGCAAGAAAGCGATGTCGATGTCCTTAATCTCAGCCATTTCGGGTATGTCCTCCGTGTCACCGGCAATGTATATGCGCAGTCCGTCGAGTGTAAGGATATAACCGTTGTCGCGTCCCTTTGGGTGGAATTGCGTGCGCCCTTCAGTGATGTTGTAGGCAGGCACGGCCTCAATACTGATATCTTCCGAGAGATGCAACTGGTCATAGTTTTTCATCTTCTCGCCATATCCCAGCATATCGGTGCAACGCCCGTTTAGCACAACCATTGTCCCCTTGTCATTCAGTTGTTTGATGGCGTCCTTGTCGAAGTGGTCTCCATGTTCATGAGTCACAAGGATATAGTTGGCCTTGGGTATTGCCGTATAGTCGATGGTTCGGTTTCCTAATTTCCTCACGGGATCGACCTGAATCTCCAGCCCATTGTATTGGATGCGAATGCTGGCATGAACCAGTGCGTGGAATCGCACTTCCTTACCGCTCTTGGTCACGAAGGTGTCCGTTTCATAATCACTTGCGCAAGATGCGCCCGTTAGCCCTAATAAGGCCACAATCATTGTTGTAAGTTTTTTCATAATACTCGTATTTAGATTACCTTTTGATAAGCCAAGCGTTCGTCGCCATTGGCAATATGGATGATGCCGCAATAGGTGAAGCCATGCTTCCCAAGGATGTGTCGCATGATACGGTTGTCGCGATGGGTGTCGATGCGAAGACAATTGGTTTGTGAGAAGCAGAACTCTATCAGGGCATCCATCACACCATGACTGTCGGGCGTGCTGGCAATACGATGAACAACGTAATAAGGAAGTTCGTTGTCCATCCATTCACCATTATATATTATAGAATAGGTAGGGTCAGGCCCGGGTATGAATGCCCATGTGGCTACGATTGTCCCATCATCCTCCATTACATAACTATGTCCTTGCTCGATGTCGTGCACGAATGTCTCCTCTGTCGGATAACCTTCCGGCCATTGGTCATAATTACCGTTGGCTCGCATGATGTAACGTGCCAAGTCGCGCAGTTCCAGTATGCGCTTCAGGTCCTTTATGCTTGCTTTGCGAACAATAATGCTATTAGCCATTAAACGTTAAACATTAAACTTTTAAACAGGGCATAGCCCGATTAAACTTTTACAGTCCACTGAAAGCGTTTCATATCTACTCGCCCGTTAGACAGGAAGCACACGCCTTCGGCTTCGAGCAAGGAACGATGTTGCAACCAACCCGGAGCCGTACGACCCATTGCATTCACGACCCGATGGCAGGGCAACTTTGTCGCCTCGGGCGAATAGTGAAGGATGTGTCCCACCATGCGTGAGTGGTCGGGCCAACCAGCGAGCGTGGCGATGGTTCCGTATGTCGTCACTCGTCCGCGCGGTATCTGGCCGACGATGTCAAGTACGGAATCCTGAAACGTCCGTGCTTCTTGTGGCGACATGCTAGTAGGGCAATCTCTCATCGTTAGGTCTGTTTGATTGGGAACTTATTCGCAGGCGTGAATGGTCGCTATTACATACTCCGATTGTGTGCCGATGCGGAACCTTCCTCCCCAGATGCCAAGACCGGAGGAAACGTAATAATGTGTCTTTCCACGCTGATGCGAACCCCAGGCACATTCATACATCAAGTTCGTTATCCAAGACAGAGGCCATACTTGCCCATAGTGGGTGTGTCCACTCAGCTGGAAGTCGAAGCCTGCCTGTTCGCTTTCGGCAAGGTTGAAAGGCTGATGGTCTAAGAGGATGGTATATTTATTGCGGTCGGCAAGTCTCGAAAGTTCAGCAAGCGTCGCTCGCTTCCTATACATGCGGTCGTTACGTCCAATGACGACAAGTCCAGGTAATGCTTCGGCTTCTTTATCGACTAACAAATGAATGCCGGACTCTTTATAGAAACGCATGGCTTGCGGTGCTCCGCTATAGTATTCGTGATTGCCCAGACAAGCATAAACAGGAGCATTGAGCCGACGAAACTCTTTCGCCATGTTCTCCTCAATTAATGGACGGAGGCTGACATCAATAATGTCGCCGGCAAAGAGGATGAGGTCGGGTTGCTCACTGTTCATAATGTCCACCCAACGAGCAAGTTCCGTCCTGCCGTTATGATAGCCCAAGTGCAAGTCACTGGCCATAAGCACCTTATAATCCTTAGGCAGGGGCTTTGCCGATTGCAGTTCCAACGCCACGCGCGCCTTATTATGATAATGTATGCGTCCGTACACGAAGGTGACAAGCATTAGGATGCCGATGCACGCCGTAGTTGTCCAGTTGTTGTACACCCAAGTTCGTGGCACGAGGTGAAGCAGGCGTGCGAGGTCCATCGCCACGAATATCATGACCAGATAAAATATAATGATGAGTGTCGAAGTGCCTATGTTGTACAGGAGGCGTGCGACGGGCATGGGCAGATGCTCAAGTTGTCCTGCGAAGTCGAGGAATAGTGTCAGGAAGCACAAAAGGCCGAACCCCGTAATCAGTGTCCGCCATACGAAGCCTACGGGCAATAGCACCCATATGTGCCATAGGACATAGGAGACGCCGAGAACGGGAAGGAACAGTAAGGATAATACCCAGAATATGTTCATCTTACTTGCGTTTTTGCAAAGGTACGATTAAGCGAGCAAAATGCCAAATTTTGGAGCAGCGAATGCAAAAGATATGTTCACATATGTTTTGCTGAGTCGTGACAAAGTTGGACCGAAGGTCAAATTTATTTGAGCATTTTCGAGTGTAAGTACCTTCGAGTGAAGTAAATAGACTTAAGTCAGAGGTACGATTAAGCGAGCAAAATGCCAAATTTTGGAGCAGTGAATGCAAAAGATATGTTCACATATATTTTGCTGAGTCGTGACAAAGTTGGACCGAAGGTCAAATATATTCCTTATTAATTATGTATTAGGCCTTTAGCCCGTCGAAAATAACCGTCAAAAATCCGTCAATATTTTGACGGTAGTACCGTCAGCCTATTGACGGAAGTACCATCAAGCCTTTGACGGTGGTACCGTCAAACTATTGAAGGGAATCTGACGCCTAATTGCTGTTTCGGGAAGATGCTTGATGACGGACGATTGCGCTTAAGCCTTCCGGCAATCGCTATCTCTCCTCCAGACGTGGGCGAACGGGGTCGGTGAGCCGTGTGATTCGGTCTTTGCTCACACTCACCACACCCTTCACTTTCTTGAAATAGGCAATACCCTGTTCCTGGCTTGTACCTTCGGGGATGATGATGGCCACGCCGGGGATGATGTTATAGTCGTACTTGAGCGTCGCGCCATAGTCCTTGATGGCTTTGTAGAGCGGCTCTTTGCCTGTCTTCTCGTCAACCATGATGATAAGAGTATTGGGCGAGTACTCAAGCCCTTCCTTTCCGCGCTCTATGGGTGGTAGGACGCCTCTCTCCGTTCCCTCGTGTGAAGGAGATGAGGCCTCCTTCTTCGTCTTGCAGGCATTGAGGACGAGCAAGGAAAGTATCAGTATGGCAAAGGCTTTCATTTTCGTTGAAGATATTGTTGTCTTGCGGGTTCGGGCAATCGCTCGATGGCGTAGCGAAGCATGGTTCGGGGCATGGTCCGATGCCTTTCGTTGAGATAAAGGATGAGGCGTTGTTCGTCGCGCTTCCCGGCCTCGCGAAGCAACCAGCCAACAGCCTTGTGTATGAGGTCGTGAGTGTGATTC
>JAGCVH010000097.1 GCA_017962495.1 Bacteroidaceae bacterium | reverse complement strand
TGAAACAACTGAAACTGAAACGCTGAAAAGCCAATGTATCATTTATGTTTCATTTAAAAAGCAGTAAATCAATGAAATACGATATTAGTAAACCAACAGCACCTAAGATGCCTCATCTTGGAAAAGGCACAGAATGCATCAAAATCCTGCTTTCACAGGCCTCAAAAGACTGCATAAACCCCTCGTTCCGATGTTTTTCCCTATACTTGGCGCACACATAAGTGTTTCGAAATTTACGTACCCTGACCTCATTTGGAAGGAGGTTTGTGGCCAAATGGCTAATCTCATTACGAAAAGTGGGGGTAACAAGGGCCAATTGTCACTATTAGTGGAAGCAATTTATCGCAACTTTCCAATGGATTGGGCAAGCAAAGGCGTTAGGTCGAGCAAGGGTAAGCCGGAGGTTGTACAAGCGTATGGCTTCGGGCGTCCGATAGGCTCCCTCTCTCTTCTCACAAACGTATAACGAAACAAGGGCGCAAATTTGCGCCCTTGCTCTTTTCAGCCTTTCGACTGTAGCTTTTCGGGATTACAGCAGACGGCGTGCGCCCGGACCGATGACTACGTCGATGACGATGCACTTCTTGCCGTACTTCTCGAAGAAACGCTTCTGAACGACTTCCTTGAAGTGGTCGTACATCTCCTCGGCTACGAGGTTGATGGTGCAACCACCGAAACCGCCACCCATGATGCGACTGCCGGTGACGCCTTCTTCCTTGGCTACGTCGTTGAGGAAGTCGAGTTCCTCGCAGGATACTTCGTACTCCTTGGAGAGGCCGTAGTGGGTCTCGTACATCTTCTGGCCAACGGTCTCGTAATCGCCCTTCTCGAGTGCGTCGCAGACGGCCAGCACGCGTTCTACCTCACCGATGACGTAGCGTGCGCGCTTGTATTCTACCTCAGAGATTTCGCCCTTCACTTCGTCGAGCATCTCCATATTGGCATCGCGCAGGGTTTCTACCTCGGGATGGTGCTTGTGGATGACTTCGGCAACATGTTCGCACTGGAGGCGGCGTTCGTTGTAGGGAGAACCTGCCAGTTCGTGCTTAACGCAGGAGTTGACGAGCATCAGCTTGTAGCCCTTGGGCTCCCAGGGGAAGTAGGCTACCTCGCCCGAGCGGCAGTCGAGACGCATGAGGTGACCGGCCTTGCCGAGGCAAGAGATGGCTTGGTCCATGATACCGCACTTCACACCGATGTACTTGTGCTCGGTGCGCTGACCTACCTTGGCCAGTTCCATGCGGTCGATCTTGTTGTCGCCGAACATGTCGTTGAGTGCGAAGGCATAGGTGCTCTCCAGTGCGGCACTTGATGACATGCCGGCTCCCAGGGGTACGTCGCCTGCAAATGCGGTGTTGAAGCCTTGAACGGGTACGCCCAGGGCCATCATCTCGCGGCATACGCCGTAGATGTAGCGTGCCCAGGATGCGTTGGGTCCCTTCTCGTCGTCGAGCGAGAACTCTACCTTGTCCTTGAGGTCGATAGAGTAGGCGCGTACGTTGCGAGTGCCGTTGGCTTTCAGCTCGGCAATCATGCCTTGTTCAACGGCTCCGGGGAATACGTAACCGTTGTTGTAGTCGGTGTGCTCACCGATGAGGTTGATACGGCCGGGAGAGGCATACACGTTTCCTGTGCTTCCGTCGAAGTGCTTGATGAAGCGACTCCGAACATCTTCGATTGTTAATTTCATAGTGGTAAAACACGACCCCCTCCCCATACCCTCCCCGAGGGGAGGGAGTATATTCGTTGGGTAATCGAGGTCCTTTTTTAGTTGTTATTAATGATAATAATTAAATGTCAAATGTGACTACTCCCTCCCCTCGGGGAGGGTTCGGGGTAGGGGCTTTTTATTCCACAGGAATATCCGTGTTCACATTCTTGCTGCCCCAGAGAGAGTAGTAGAGGATGTAGGCGGCACAGAGCAGGGGAACCCAGTAGGAAATGAGGTAAGAACCCGTCCAGTCGGCAACGAGGCCCTGGATACCTACCATGATGGCGAAACCGCAAACCATGGTCATGAAGGCACCAGATGCAATGGCGGTGTACTTGCCGAGGCCCTCGGTGGCGAGGTTGAAGATGCCACCCCACATAACGCTGGCGCATAGACCTACGAGGAGGAAGCAGAAGATGCCTACGGGCACTTTGTCCCAAAGAACTGCCATGTTGGTGTAGTCGATGCCGGGAACGCTGACGGTGACATCGGTGGGCAGATAGATACCAAGCAGGATGAGGATGACGGCCAAAGCACTTACGAAGGTCATCATGGCCTTGGTGCTAACCTTACCACCTACGCTGGCGCCAACGAAACGGCCTACGAGCATGAGCAGGAAGTAAACGGCGGCAAGTGTGCCCACATAGCCTGCGTCCATAGCCAGACCAGGTGTGGCTGCGTCGGGTGCTGCTGTAAGGTACTGGAGGACGTATCCGGGAATACCCATCTCAACGCCACCATAGAGACCAATGGCAAGGATACCGAGGTTGAAGTGACGGAAGGAGAAAGCCGAATGGGGGTCTTTCTCGCCCTTTACCTTAACGGGCTGTGGGGGTTCCTGGATCTTGGTGAAGGCAATCACGATGAAGGCTACGACGAAGATGGCCAGAGCAATCATCAGGGCAGGTGTGGCGTCAGAGATCTTTGCCTTTGCGGCATCGCCAATGAGGGCACCCATGATGATGTAAACGGCTACGGCAGCAGAAGAGTTGAACACGCCACCCGTCTGGATGAGCTGGTTGCCCTTGTTGCCACCACCACCAAGCAGGTTGAGCATGGGGTTGACAACGGCGTTCAGGATGCACATGCAGAAGCCGGCGATGAATGCTCCGATGAGGTAAACAAGGAAGCCACCCCAGCCTGAAAGCCACTGGATGATGATGCCAATGATACCGAAAGCGAGTCCGATGAGAGCGGTTTTCTTGTAACCGTACTTCTGAATCATCAAACCTGCTGGGAAACCCATAACCAGATAGGCCATAAAGTTGCCGTAGTTGCCTACCATAGCGAGGAAGTTAGAGGTTCCGAACTGGTTTTTCACAATTACGCCCATTGGAGAGCATAAGTTCGTCACGAAGGCTATCATGGCGAACAGGGCTATCATCACGATGATGGCACCCCACTGAGTTTTTTCTTGTTTCATAAAAACTCCCTCCCCGCTCCCCCTTGTTGGGGGAGAGTAGAATGATTTGAGGGGAGGTATTCTACTTTTGTGTTATTAATATTTGTTGTTTTTCTCCAGTATATACTTCCCTCCCAAGGGAGGGGCTGGGGGAGTCCCCTTTATTTGTCTGTTCCGAACTTATAGACGGTCTTCTGCAGATAGACTTCGCCTGGACGCAGGACAACGCTGGGGAAGTAAGGACGGTTGGGGCTGTCGGGGAAGTGCTGAGCCTCGAAGCAGAGGGCGGAGCGACGTGGAGCCGTAGCGCCAAACTGCAGGGGATAGCCCGTTGCCCAGTTGTCGCTGTAGAACTGAACGCCAGGTTCCGTTGTCCATACCTCCATCGTGCGGCCGCTGACGGGTTCCGTCATCTCGGCTGCCAGTGTGAGTTCGCCGGGCTCTTGCTTGTTGAGCACGAAGCAGTGGTCGTAACCTGCACCATTCTTGATCTGCTCGTTGTCGGCGTCGATGTCCTGACCCACAGGTTTGGGTGTGCGGAAGTCGAAGGGAGTACCATCAACCTTCAGGATTTCGCCAGTTGGAATCGATGTGTCGTCGATGGGTACATAGTGGTCGGCATTGATGCGCAGGATGACGTTTGTGGCCTCGGGCGTGGGGTTGGCAATGCCAGAGAGAGAGAAGTATCCGTGATGCGTCATGTTCACGATGGTCTTCTTGTTCGTCATTCCATGATACTCAATTACGAGTTCGTCGTCGTCTGTCAAGGAATAGCGCACGGTCATCTTCAGTTCACCAGGGAATCCTTCCTCATAATACGCAAATACATAACGTAATACAAGTTCTCGTTCATTTATTTGTTCAGCATCCCAAACACGAGCGTGACATCCCGTAGGACCACCATGAAGGCTATTGGGGCCGTTGTTGATGGCAAGAGAATACTCCTTACCGTTCATCACGAACTTGCCCTTGCAAATGCGATTGCCATAACGGCCGATGAGTGTGGAGAGGAAGGGCTCGGGACTCTCGATAACGTCCTTGATGTTGTCGTGTCCCTGAATGACGTTGGCAAAGTTGCCATCGCGGTCAGGTACCATAATAGACACAAGAGCACCACCATAGTTGGTGATGTCCACTTCCATACCATTTTCGTTCACGAGGGTGTACAGGTCGGTCTCTTTACCCTGTACCATGGCCTGAAAATCCTCACGTTTCAGGCCTGAGATGTGTTGTGGTGTCATCTTTGATAGGTTTAAAGTTAATCAATGCACTCGCAAACTTAACAAAAACTTTTGAACCTTGCAACGATTACACGCAAAAAGTAAGAAACTTTAATTTATTTTTGTAAAAAAGTAAGTAAATCGGCAACAATGAACGACGAACCGCCCACAAATATGAAGTCATTTGTCGAAGTGTCGCGAAGGACGGCTTGATAGGCTTCGGCAACGGTGGGATAGGAGAGGGGCGTTCCGTCTGCCTCGTGTGCGCTCTGGAGACCGATTTCCCGTCCTATCGTAGCAATCTCCTCGGCAGGCATAGCACGGCGAACTGAGGCCTGTGTGAAGTAATAGGTGGCTTCTTTGGGGAAATAAGAGAGCGACGTGCGCACATCCTTGTCGCTGACCATGCCGAGAACAATCCGAATTGAAGATGGGGAATTGGAAATGGAGAATTGTTCGTGTGTGTTGTGCAGTTGTGCTGCAATATACTGTAGGCCACCAGGGTTGTGAGCTGTGTCGCAAATGACGGTGGGAGAGTCCTGAATCTTTTGCCAACGACCCATCAAACCCGTCAGTTCGCATACATGGGCAAATCCATGTTTGATGGCCGAAGGCGTAATTGTCAATTGTGCATTGTCAATTGTCAATTGCTGCAGTGCAGCCAATATCGTGGCGGTGTTCTTCTCCTGGCAGAGTCCACGCAGTTCGGCTTCGAAAGTTCCGAAGTGACGCGTCTCATAAGTGCCGTCTTGCCAACTGACAATCTCGTCCTCCTCGTCGGCAAAAGTGATGTCGGCGTCCATAGCCCAGGCTTTGTCCAGAAACACTTGGTGAACCGAATTGTCGCCTCCCGTCTCCCCAATGACTACGGGCACTCCGTGCTTGATGATGCCAGCCTTTTCGCGGGCAATCTTCTCCAAGGTGTCGCCAAGGAACTGAGTGTGTTCGAGGCTAATGTTGGTGATGACGGAAAGGATGGGGGTAATGATGTTGGTGCAATCGAGACGTCCTCCCAGACCTACTTCAATTACGGCGATGTCCACTTGCTGTTCTTCGAAGTACTTGAAAGCCAGCGCTGTGGCCAATTCGAAGAATGACGGATAGAGGGGTTCGAAGAAAGAGCGTTCCTGTTCGACAAAGTCGATGACACGTTGTTCGGGTATCATCTCGCCATTGACACGAATGCGTTCGCGGAAATCGACAAGGTGGGGACTGGTGTATAGTCCTACCTTATAGCCTGCAGACTGGAGGATGGCCGCCAACGTGTGGCTGACGCTTCCCTTCCCGTTGGTGCCGCCTACATGAATGGTCTTGTACGAAAGATGAGGGTGGCCGAAATGCTCGTCCAGCGCCCGCGTGTTCTGCAATCCTTCCTTATACGCACCAGCCCCTATGTTCTGAAACATGGGGGCAACATTGAAGAGGTAGTCAATGGTTTCCTGGTATGTCATATTAATTGCGATTTACGAATTGCGTGGTTGCCGCCGACGTGCAATAGTTCGGTCAGTTTCGTACTTAATTAAAGAAACTCTTGAACTTTTCGAATATCTTGCTCTTGCTCGATTCCGAAGGACGGAAGTTATCGCTATGGGCAAATTGCTCCATTGCTTGCTTCTCCTCGCGATTAAGCGTTTCGGGGATGTAAACGCTAATGTGAACGATGAGGTCGCCCATGCCGTAACCATAACCCTGAACGGCAGGAAGGCCTTTGCCACGCAGGCGTACTACCTTGCCAGGTTGAGTGCCAGGTTCTATCTTGATGCGTGCCTTGCCGTCGAGTGTGGGAATCTCCACCGTTCCACCCAATGTGGCAGTTGGCACATCGAGCAACAGGTTATAGACAAGGTTCTGCTCTTCGCGTACGAAATCCTTGTGCGGCTGAACTTCAATGAACACTTGTATGTCGCCAGGCACACCATTGCGCTTGCCGGCATTACCCTTCTGAGGAACGGTAACGACCATGCCGTCGACTACGCCTGCAGGTATCTTTACCTCTACAAGTTCCTCGCCTGTAACGACACCATCACCGTGACACTTCGTACACTTATTCTTAATGATGTGACCTTCGCCACCGCACGTAGAACAAGCTTGCTGAGTCTGCATGCGTCCGAACATTGAGTTAACTGTACGCACGGTATAACCCTTACCGCCGCATGTGGGGCAGGTCTGCGTCTGTCCGTCTTCCGAACCGCTTCCGTGACAATGGTCGCAGGTAACCGATTTCCTTACTTTGAACTTCTTTGTAACGCCCTGAGCCACTTCGTTGAGCGTGAGGCTCACCTTCAGTCGGAGATCGCCGCCACGATGCACTTGATGGCCTCCTTGGGCACCACCGCTTGCGAATCCACTAAAGAAATCACCAAAGCCTCCGCTTGAGAAGCCACCGCCTCCCATGCGTCCGCCAAAGATGTCGCCGAACATAGAGAAGATGTCTTCCATATTCATGCCGCCTCCACTGAAGCCTGAGCCCATGCCGTTCAGACCTTCGTGGCCAAACTGGTCATAGCGGGCGCGCTTCTGCTCGTCGTGCAGCACATCGTATGCCTCAGCAGCCTCCTTGAACTTCTCCTCGGCTTCTTTGTTGCCAGGGTTGCGATCAGGGTGGTACTTGATGGCCATCTTCTTGTATGCAGCCTTTATCTCTTGTGGTGTGGCGTTCTTCTGTACGCCCAGCACTTCGTAATAATCACGCTTTGCCATAATTCATTCAATTCATAATTCATAATTCACCATTCACACTTAGGCTTCGCCGTGTCTTATGTCGCAATCTTGCCGAAGGCTAAATTGTGAGTTGTGCATAGTGAATTGTGTATTAATATTAGATTCCCACTACTACCTTAGCATAGCGGAGTACGGTTTCGTTGAGCATGTAGCCCTTCTCCGTGCAATCGATGACTTTGCCTTTCAGTTCAGGCGTAGGGGCAGGGAATTGGGTAACTGCCTCGTGGTAGTCGGTGTTGAAGTCCACTCCATCGGTCTTCATCTGCGTCACGCCTTGTGTCTCCATCACCTTCAGGAACTTCTTGTAGATGAGGTCGACACCCTCACGAACGGCTTCCACATCCTCGGCCGTCTCTATGTGTTGCAAGGCACGTTCCAGATCGTCGATAACGGGAAGCATAGCCTCCAGCACCTTGCGGCCACCGTTTAGGATGAGTTCAGCCTTCTCCTTGATGATACGCTTGCGGAAGTTGTCAAATTCGGCCTGCTTGTACAGGCGCTCTTTCTCTAATTCTGCAATGCGTGCTTCGGCAAGTGCCAACTTGTCTTCAATAGTTTCTTCCACAGGTGCTTTAGCCTCTTCGACCTCTGCCTGCTCGGTATTCTCAGTGTTCACACTCTCATCTATGGTCACGTCTTCCGTGGCCTCCATCTTCTTTGTGTCTTCTGTATTTTTGCTCATAATATAGGTATATTTTGTCATTTTCCACACAACAAATATCTTGCCAAAGGCGCATTTCTTCGAAGTGTTTTTTCTTCGAAGTGTAAATAATGTATGATTAAGAAGGAATTTGACTGCGTTTTATTCCCCTTCCACGTGGCAATGGATGAATCCCATCTCTCGTGCTCTGTCCTCGGGCATGAGGTAGTAGGTGGCCTCACCTTCAGTACACATTTCGCCTTGTGAATTGCATATTTCTGCGTGTATGAAAAGGATGTTTCGCATCTGCTTGGTTATGCGAGCTCGGATGGTCAACTCTGGTTCGTTTGTCGATATGGCTTTGCGGAACTTAACGTTGAGGCTTGTTGTGAAGCCGCTTGTCTGCATCTTGCGCGTCACCACCCAACCGCAAGTCTCGTCGATGAGTGTACTTAAAACGCCACCATGCATCGTGTCCACCCAACCTTGAAAGTTACGTTCGGGATGCCAAGTGCTCACGATGTCGTCGCCGTCCTCGTAGAACTCCATGTGCAAGCCAAAGGGATTGTTGGGTGCACAACCGAAGCAGTTGTATTCAGGATGCCCTTCCCAAGGGTTAATGATTTTCTTCATTCCTTATCTTATTTGCGTATTTATGGATACTATTTAACCACCTCGGGTGTCCAGCTCTTGAAGAATCGGATTACACGTTCTTGGCTATAACCATTCCCTTCCTCAAGGAAGCTCGAGTCTTGGGTATGGATGACGCGTCCTTCCTGATTCAGTACGACGAAGACGGGAAAACCAAAGCGCATGGGGTTGCCCAAGCGTTGTATGGAGGCTTCAGTCAGTTGCTGATGGGCTTCGTCGCCTTTATTGCGAGGGTCGTAGTTAACATGGATGAAGACGAAGTTCTCGTCGATAATGCGACTGATGGTGGTGTCTCGCTTGGCGAAATCAGCAAAGCGCAAGCACCAAGGACACCAATTGCCACCCACTTGACACACCACGAACTTTCCCTCGCTCTTTGCCCGGGCAAGCGCTTGCTCAATCTGTTCCATTGGGTTCGCCTTTTCGTCATACACGCGAGGCAGTCCTGTCTGTGCCATCGCAGTGATGGTGCAGCAGAGCATGATTACGGTTAATATCTTTTTCATACTTGGTTTGTTTCTTCGGCACAAAGATACGAAGAAATAATCAATTAATCGTTTGAGTTTCGTGATTTGTTTGTAACTTTGTGGCCGAAATATCAATACGTTATGACAAAATCATCCTCTATACCCCCTTCGTTTGAAAGTGATTACAACAATGGAGCCCATCCAGAGGTGCTTCGCCATTTGCTGGAAACCAACGAGGAACAGAGCGCTTCATATGGCTTCGATGTGTGGAGCGAGAGTGCAAGGGAGAAGATTCGGAAGGCTTGCGAATGTCCAGAGGCAAGCATCTTCTTCCTGGCAGGTGGAACTCAGGCCAATGCGACGGTAATCGATGCTTTGCTCAGACCTTATCAGGCCGTGATTGCCGTTGAGACGGCGCACATCAACGTTCACGAGTCTGGTGCTGTGGAGGCGAGCGGTCACAAAGTCATCGCCCTGCCTTCGCACGAAGGAAGAATGACTGCCGACGACCTGCGTGCTTATCTCGAACGCTTCTATGCCGATCCCACATGGGAACACATGGCCGTGCCGGGAATGGTGTACGTGACAATGCCCACGGAACAGGGTACTATATATAATAATAAGGTAGAACTGACAGCCATCTACGACATCTGTCGCGAGTACGAGATGCCGCTTTACATCGATGGTGCGCGCTTGAGCTATGGTTTGATGGCAAAGGGATGCGACTTCGACCTCGCGTGGATGGCTCATCATTGCGATGCCTTCTATATTGGCGGAACGAAATGTGGTGCGCTGTGTGGCGAGGCAGTAGTGTTTCCTCAGGCAACGCCAAAGGGTTTCTTCACGCATGTGAAGGCTCATGGAGCGTTGTTGGCAAAGAGTCGTGTGGCAGGAGTCCAGTTCGATGCTCTGTTCACGGATAATCTCTACAGCCGTATTGGGCAACATGCCATCGGTATGGCCTTGAAACTGAGAGACATCTTCGAGAAGCACGGATATGAGTTGAAGCCTTCGCCTACGAACCAGCAGTTTGTCGTGCTTGAGAACACGCAGATGCAATCCCTGATGCAATGCGTCCTCTTTGAGACTTGGGAACCTCTCGATGCCGACCACACGCTTTGCCGTTTTGTTACCAGTTGGGCAACGAAGGACGAGGACTTGCAAGTTCTTGAACAGGGGCTTGAGCAAATTCAAGATTCATAATTCTCACTCCTTCTCCGTCATTCCACTCCCCATCGTGACTGTCGAATCCCATCCCTTGCAACCCTTCCTGCCTGCCAATGGACGCATCCTGTTTCTTGGCAGTTTCCCTCCACCCAAGGCACGATGGTCGATGGAGTTCTTTTATCCCAACTGGATCAATGATTTCTGGCGCGTAATGGGTTTTATCCATTTTGCCGATGCCCAATATTTCGTTGTCGAAGGTGAGAAGCATTTCGATAGAGAACGCATCATCGCTTTCTGCCTTGCTCAGGGGTTGGCTTTCTTCGACACGGCCACCCGTGTTTGTCGCCTCAAAGATAATGCTTCGGACGACCATCTCGAGATTGTTGAGCCCACAGACATCAGCGCTCTTTTGTCCCAAATGCCTCAGTGCCACGATGTTGTGACCACAGGAGGAAAGGCAAGCGAGGAACTGCAGAAGCAATTGGGATTCCCCATGCCTAAGATTGGGGAATACTTCGAAGGCGAGGCTTTTGGTCGCACTCTCCGCTGGTGGCGTATGCCCAGCACAAGTCGGGCTTACCCCTTGAAACTGGAAAAGAAAGCCGACTATTACGCCCGTCTTTTCAAGGCTTAATCCTCATTCCCTTGAAGGCTTAGGCACGATGTGAATCGAACCTATGTTCAATTGCCCTCGAACCTATGTTTAATTGTCCTCGAACCTATGTTCAATTGTCCTCGAACCTAAGGCACAAATAAATAAGCCCTAAGGCCTTCGAGAAGAGAACCTTAGGGCTTACTGAATAAGTCTTACGGATGATGTCGGTCGTTACGCCTCGCCATACATCTTCGCCTTCAACTCCTTGATGGAATCGCTCGAGATGTAGTCGTCGTACTCCATCAGTTTGTCGATGGTGCCGTTAGGTGTGAGTTCGATGATGCGGTTGGCCACTGTCTGTATGAATTCGTGGTCATGGCTGGCGAAAAGGATGTTTCCCTTGAAGAGTTTTAGGTTGTTGTTGAATGCCTGAATGCTCTCCAGGTCGAGGTGGTTGGTGGGTGTGTCAAGCACAAGGCAATTGGCATTGCGGAGTTGCATACGCGCAATCATGCAACGCATTTTCTCACCTCCTGAGAGCACGCTTACCTTCTTCAACACCTCTTCGCCCGAGAAGAGCATGCGTCCGAGATAACCCTTCATGAACACTTCATTGCCCTCGCCGTACTGCATGAGCCAGTCGACCAGATTCTTGTCCGATTGGAAGAAGGCGGTGTTGTCCAGCGGCAGATAGGCTTGTGTGATGGTGATGCCCCATGAGAACGTGCCTGCCTGAGCCTCGCGGTTGCCCATGATGATTTCGAAGAGAGCCGTCATTGCACGCGGGTCGTGACTGAGGAAGACCACCTTTTGACCCTTCTCGACGTTGAATGAAACGTTTTGGAAGAGCAGGGTTCCGTCCTCTGCAACTGCCTTCAGGTCATGCACTTCCAATATCTGGTTGCCTGGTTCACGCTCCATCTGGAAGATGATGCCAGGATACTTACGGGTCGAGGGACGAATCTCTTCGATGTTCAGTTTCTCGAGCATCTTCTTTCGACTGGTTGTCTGTTTCGATTTCGCCACATTGGCACTGAAACGACGAATAAACTCTTCCAACTCCTTACGCTTTTCCTCAGCCTTAGCCTTTTGGTTCTGTGCCTGACGAAGGGCCAACTGGCTGGATTCGTACCAGAACGAATAGTTGCCGGCAAAGAGTGTGACCTTGCCGAAGTCTATGTCGATGGTGTGTGTGCATACGGCATCGAGGAAGTGACGGTCGTGGCTAACCACAAGCACCGTTTGTTCGAACTCCGAGAGATATTGTTCGAGCCACTGCACGGTATCGAGGTCGAGGTCGTTGGTGGGCTCGTCGAGAAGCAGATTGTCAGGATTGCCGAACAACGCCTTTGCGAGCATCACGCGCACCTTCTCCTTACCCGAGAGTTCGCCCATCAACTGATAGTGCTTTGCCTCTTTGATGCCGAGACCCGAAAGCAAGGCTGCAGCATCGCTCTCTGCCGTGTAACCGCCCATCTCTGCAAACTTGTCCTCCAACTCTGCTACGCGTATGCCGTCTTCATCCGAGAAGTCGGCTTTGGCGTAAAGGGCTTCGCGTTCCTTCATAACTTCCCACATCGTGGTGTGGCCCATGAGCACGGTGTTCAGCACCGTTTCTTGGTCATATTGGAAGTGGTCCTGAGAGAGCACGCTAAGGCGTTCGCCAGGTCCCAGCTCGATGGTTCCCTTGTTCGGTTCCAGTTCACCACTGATGGCGCGAAGCAGTGTTGACTTTCCTGCGCCGTTAGCACCAATGACTCCGTAGATGTTGCCCGGAGTGAACTTAATATTTACGTCTTTATAAAGTACTTGTTTGCCAAACTGAATGGCCAGATTCGATACAGTTATCATTTCTTCAGACTTTCGCTAATAAATTGGAAGGGTAGTAAGTCTTTGACGGTTGCAACCACGTGTGTACCTCCAGCACCATAGAGCAAGACGCGCATGGAATGCTGATAGCGGTCTTCCACTTCCAGCATCACCTGACGGCAAGCACCGCAAGGCGAGATGGGTTCGGGATAGTAATGCCCATTGGCATAAGCCGCAATGGCAAGTGCTACAATGGGTTGGTCGGGATACATGTGCTGGGCATGAAAGATGGCAGTCCGCTCTGCACAAAGGCCCAACGGATAGGAGGCATTCTCCTGATTGCTGCCCGTTACGACGGTGCCGTCTGCCAGACGCAGGGCTGCACCTACCTGGAATTTGGAATACGGCGAATAACTGCTTTTCGTGGCCTCCTTTGCCAGTTCCACGAGTTCGCGGTCTTCTGCACTGAGTTCGTCATCTTGAAAGATGCAAACTTCGCTCTTGATTTCGTACTTTTCCATAAACAAAGCCTTATTTGCCCACAAAGGTACAATA
>JAGCVH010000096.1 GCA_017962495.1 Bacteroidaceae bacterium | reverse complement strand
CATAGCGCATGGTGCGACCAATGCGGCCCACGCTGATGAACTCGCGGGTGGTTGGCTTCTTCTTCTGCTGTTCCAGTGCCTTTACGGCCACCTCATAGTCGTCGGGGATAGTCATATTCTCCCAATGGTTGGGCGTGAACGTAATCTCCGTCTTATCAACACCACTGAGGTGCCAACCGCCGGTGGTACCCGTGATGGTGGGTTTGCTGACGATTCCCTTAAAGTCCTTGATGGCTCGACCGAAGTTGATGCGACCCATACCCTCGACCAGAATCTGCAGTTCTTGTCCTTGCTTGATGGCAGGCAGCTTGAGTGTCTTTTCGCCCATCACGCGGTCGAGTTTGCCGATGTACTTGCCGTCGATGAACACCTGAGCATAGTCGTGGGCATCGAGGCTAAGCGTGCAACTCCATTTATCTCTATCTGCAGGGTGAAGGGTAACACCCTCTACCTTAACATCGCCAATTTCGGGCAGACGGGTAGAATAGAGCATCATGCCCCATCCCATATCCATTTCCTCGAAGGTCTTGGGAGCACCATCAGCGCGGAAATTGTCTTCGTGTTTAAGGGCTGACTCCCAGTCGAATCCGTTGTAGAGAGGAGCAAACTCCGTCAGTTCGAACTTAGGCACTTCGATGATGGGCATCGGAGCCTTGGGGACGGCAGGCAGTTTCTTGTCGGAGTACTTCTGCATCATTTCACGCAGTTTCCAGAACTTAGGCGTTGCCAGGCCGTATTCGTTGATGGGTGCGTCGTAGTCGTAGGAGGTCACGTCGGGCGCAAAGCCAGGCGAGTTTGCACCTGCCCAATGGCCGAAGCTGGTGCCTCCGTGGGTCATGTAGAGCGAGAAGGAGATGCCCTTCGAAAGCATTTCGTCGAGGCCGTTCACCATATCCTCTGCACCACGCGTCTCGTGGCGGGCTCCCCACTTGTCGAACCATCCCGACCAGAACTCGGAACACATCTTGGGTGCGTTGGGGCGCAACTGACCAAGGCGACGGAACTGCGAGTCGATGTTGGCACCTGTGCCGAAGTTCATCGTCCAGATGAGGTCGTCGAGGCCGTTCTTCTCGAAGTTCGATGCCCAGTCGCATTGGAACAGAGGCATATCTGCGCCATAGATGCCGCGCAGGCAGTCGCGAATCTCGCTGACGTAGGGCTTGTCCTCGCCATACGAACCGTACTCGTTCTCTACCTGTATCATGATGATGGGACCACCATTCTTCAGGGTCAGGGGTGCCAGTTGTTCGCCCACTTTCTGCTCGAATATCTTCACGCGTTCCATGAAGTAGGGGTCTTGCTCGCGCAGGCGTATGTCCTTCTTCTTTAATAGCCACCAAGGCAGACCGCCCATTTCCCATTCGGCACAAACATAGGGACCTGGACGCACGATGACGTACATCCCGTTCTTCTGTGCCAAACGACAGAACTCGGCCACATCGTTGTTGCCAGAGAAGTCGAACTGACCCTCCTTTTGCTCGTGTATGTTCCAGAAAATGTAAATGCATAAGCTATTCATTCCTAAAGCCTTACACATTTTTATTCGATTTTCCCAATAGGCTTGTGGAATACGAGGGTAGTGCACTTCGGCGGCCTTCACCACGAAGGGTTTTCCGTTCAAAAGAAACGTCTTGTCGCCAACGGAGAATGTCTCGTTCTTAGGTGCTGCCATTGCCGATGAAGCAAACATGAGCAACATGACCATAATGAGGTCAATAGAAAGTTTTTTCATGATGTTATTAATTGATTTTCTGCAAATGTACAAAATAATTGTGAATTGTGAATTGTGAATTGTGAATTATTTGTAACTTTGCAAGTGTAAATTGTCAAATCTTCAAATTGTAGAATAGCATTATGACAATGATAAAATGTCCGGAATGCCGCCATCACATCTCGTCGATGGCTAAGGCGTGTCCAGAGTGTGGTTGCCCCATCGACCCAGAATGGGCTGAGGCTGAAGCCAGGAAAGAAATGGCAAAGTCGGACGACGTACCCTTCACCGTTGTAAGTGACGGAGAGGAACTGCCTGCCGAAGACTCCGTTCAAGAAGAATCTCAAGCTGAGGAGAGTCCCAGACATGAGGTGGAAGAACCCGTAAGGAATGCCGAACAACCCCATCGTGAGGCAGAAGAGGTGGCACCACCCAAGTCCGAACCAGCACCTCCTCCTGCTGCTCCAAAGCGTTCTGGTGCAGGCGGTATGTTCATAGGGCTGGTCATCTTGTTGGGAATCATCATCGGAGGTCTGTACTATTACGACTACTACACGAATCAAAAGCGTGAGCAACGTGCCTACGAACTATTGCAGGGCTGTTCGAATCCTGCATTCTATGAGGACTTCATGGTGCGCTATCCCAGAAGTGAATACATCGACGACGTGCGTGAACGCTATGCTAAGGTTGCTGCCCAGCAGAACCAATGGCAGAAACTGGTGACAAACGGCACCCGCGATGAACTGCAAACCTTCGTGCGTCAGCATCCAAGCAGTCCGTATGTCAAGGTGGCTCAAACGCGCATCGACTCCCTCGATTGGGCATCGGCAAAGGAATCGCGTGACTTAGAGGCCGTTACGCATTATATGGCCATCCATCCCGATGGCTATTACATCGACCAAGCCGAGACCTTGCGTCAGCAACTGGAGCGCGAGAAGGCTCAGGAAGCGGCTCGTCGTGCTGCTGCCCGTCGTGACTCGATAGCCCGTGCCGACTCCATCAACAACAGCGGTACCAGCATTACCATAAACCTTCCCTTCTAAGAGCCTTCCCAAGGGGAAAGGGTTAATGAAATAAGTTATAAACAGAAAAGAATCGAGAGGTCATCCTCCCGATTCTTTTTACTTATGTATGCGTTGTGCTTTAGTAAGCAAAGAGGGGATAATCCTTCATGATATTGTTCACCTCACTGCGAACGTTGGCGATGTTCTCCTCGCTCTCTGGTGCATCGAGGACGCGCTCGATGAGTTCGGCAATCTTCACCATCAGGTCTTCCTTAGCACCACGTGTGGTGATGGCGGGAGTGCCCAAGCGGATACCGCTTGTCTGGAAGGCAGAACGGGAGTCGAAGGGAACCATGTTCTTGTTCACCGTGATGTCGGCGTCCACCAAAGCGCGCTCTGCAACCTTACCCGTCATGTCGGGATATTTTGAACGAAGGTCAACGAGCATCGAGTGGTTGTCGGTACCGCCAGAAACGATGTGGAAACCACGCTTCATCAGTTCGTCGGCAAGCACGTGAGCATTCTTCTGAACCTGCTTTGCCCACTCCTTGAACTCGGGTTGAAGAGCCTCGCCAAAAGCTACAGCCTTGGCCGCAATGACATGCTCCAGAGGACCGCCCTGAATGCCTGGGAATACGGCACTGTTGAGCAATGCAGACATCATCTTCACTTCGCCCTTTGGTGTGGTCTTGCCCCAAGGGTTGGGGAAGTCCTTGCCCATGAGGATGATACCGCCACGCGGACCACGAAGGGTCTTGTGAGTGGTGGAGGTCACGATGTGGGCATATTCCAGAGGATTGTCGAGCAGACCTGCAGCAATGAGACCTGCGGGGTGAGCCATATCAATCATGAGGATGGCACCAACCTTGTCGGCAATCTCACGCATGCGCTTGTAATCCCACTCACGGCTGTAAGCCGAACCACCACCAACGATGAGCTTGGGCTTGTGCTCCAACGCCAGACGTTCCATCTCGTCGTAATCGACGCGTCCCGTCTCCTTGTTCAGGTCATAGCCGATGGGGTTGTATAGAATACCGCTTGTGTTGACGTGTGAGCCGTGAGAGAGGTGGCCTCCGTGGTCGAGATTCAGTCCCATGAAGGTGTCGCCTGGGTTCAGGCAAGCCAGGAATACGGCAGCATTGGCCTGTGCACCAGAGTGGGGTTGAACATTGGCGTATTCGGCACCAAAGAGTTGGCAGACGCGATCGATGGCCAATTGCTCCACTTCGTCCACTACTCGGCAACCGCCGTAGTAACGCTTGCCAGGATAGCCTTCGGCGTACTTGTTGGTGAGGATGGAGCCCATTGCTTCCATCACTTCGTCGCTCACATAGTTCTCTGAGGCAATCAGTTCGATGCCTTGCTGTTGACGTTGACGCTCGTCTTCAATCAGACGAAACACGGTTTGGTCTTTCTTCATTTTATTTGTGATATGTTATAGGGTTTCGGTTATGGTTTGATGAGTTGTACACCATCGAGTGAAATGACGGTGTTGCAATAGTGGCACTTTAACGCATTGCGTTGTGGACCATGCACGTGAAAGTGAGTGCGCATGGGTTCGTTGTTCGTTATACACTTGGGATTGGTGCACTTGACAATGCCGAAGAGTTCGTTGGGAAGGTCCACTGTGCGCTTTTCCACAATTTCGTAGTCGCGTATGATGCACAGCGTAAGATTGGGACAGACGACGGCAAGCTGATTCAGTTCCTCGTCCGTGAAGAATTTGTCGGCAATCTTGATGATGCTCTTTGTGCCCAGTTCCTGACTTTGCAGGTTGTAGCCGATGGTCACTGCAGAGGTGATCTGCTCGAGGTGTAACAGGTTGACAACGGCAAACAACTTTTCGGCAGGGATATGGTCTATTACGGTGCCGTTTTCGATGGCGGCAACCAACAGTTGCTTCTTATTCATGGAATTATGGTTTTATCGTTCTTCACTTCTTCCAAAGATATTCCCAATGCGTCGCAAAGGAGGGCTTGACGGGCATAGAGTCCGTTGCGAGCCTGCTCGAAATAGTAGGCGTGCGGATTCTCGTCGATGCAGTACTCTATCTCATTGACACGAGGCAGGGGATGGAGGATTTTCATGTTTGGACGAGCCTTTGAAAGCATATCCAACTTCAGCAGATAGCGGTCTTTCACGCGTTCGTATTCCATAAGGTCTGTGAAGCGTTCGCGTTGCACACGGGTCATGTACAGAATGTCGGCTCCAGAGATGACGTCGGCATTGAAGTCGGTGTGTTCCACATACTTGATTCCATGATCGCGACAGAATGTCTTATACATCTCGGGCATAGCCAGTTCCTCAGGTGCAATGAAATGGAAGGTGGGGTGGAAGTGGTACATAGCATTCAGCATGGAGTGTACCGTCCGGCCATACTTGAGGTCGCCTACGAGGAAGATGTCGAGGTCGTCGAGTCGGCTTTGCGTCTTGTAGATGGAATACAAGTCGAGCATCGTCTGCGAAGGATGTTGGTTGGCGCCGTCTCCAGCATTGACGATGGGCACGGGTGCTATCTCGCTGGCATAGCGTGCTGCACCCTCCAGGAAGTGACGCATGACGATGATGTCGGCATAGTTGGATACCATCATGATGGTGTCCTTCAGCGTTTCTCCTTTGGTTCCGCTGGTTACCTTCGGGTCGGCAAAGCCAATGACGCGAGCACCCAACCTGTTGGCAGCTGTCTCGAAAGACAAGCGCGTGCGTGTGCTGGGTTCAAAGAACAAGGTGGCAACGATGCGGCCTTCCAGTAAGCGACGATTGGGATGCTTCTCAAACTCTTGGGCCATTTGTATGAGATACTCTATCTTCTCTCGGCTATGATCGGCAATGGTGACCAAACTACGTTTTTCCATATCGTATGAGTTGGATAAGATTTTTAGCGCCCCAAAATTAACTTATTTTATACACACATGCAATTCTCGTGCGCCTATATTTTAATAAAAGTGAAATTTTAAGGTAAACGCTTGATAAAGTCCTCTTTTTTTCATAACTTTGCGCTCTTCAAAGTCTTTGATTAGATGCGTAAAAAATTAATGAGAACCATATGGGGGCTGTTTCTCGGTGCAATAGCACTTGTGATGATTACCTTCGCCCTCATTTCAAACGGTGTGATAGGCTATATGCCCGACCTGCAGCAGTTGGAGAATCCTGTCGACAAGTATGCCAGTCAGGTGTTTTCGGACGACGGTGTCTTGCTGGGAACTTGGAGCTATAGCCGCGCCAATCGTATTTACACGAGCTACGAAAACCTTTCGCCCTATCTCGTCAAGGCCTTGGTGGCTACTGAGGACGAACGCTTCTATGAGCATAGCGGTATTGACTTTAAGGCCGTGTTGCGTGCTGTAGTGAAGCGTGTCGTATTGCGTCAGAAGCAGGCAGGTGGCGGTAGTACCATCACCCAACAGCTTGCCAAGCAACTCTATAGCGACAAGGCTGGCACCATCTGGGAACGTGCTATGCAAAAGCCTATCGAATGGGTGATAGCCGTGAAGCTGGAACGCTATTATACGAAGGACGAGATTATCACCATGTATCTCAACTACTTCGATTTCCTGCATAATGCCGTCGGAATCAAGACTGCGGCGAAGACATATTTTAACAAGGAACCGCGTGACCTGAACCTGAACGAGTGCGCTATGCTCGTGGGTATGTGCAAGAATCCTTCACTCTTCAATCCCGTTCGTCGTCCCGACCAGTCGCGTGGGCGTCGTGATGTGGTACTCGACCAGATGGTGAAGGCTGGCACGCTCTCGCAAGCAGAAGCCGATTCGTGCAAGGCATTACCCATCGAACTCAATTTCCATCGTCAGGACCATAAGGACGGTCATGCAACTTACTTAAGAGAATACTTGCGTACCGTGCTTACAGCAAATGAGCCCAAGCGAAGCAATTACGCCTCGTGGCAAGACCAGAAGTTCTATGAGGACTCTTTGGCGTGGGAAAACGACCCCCTTTATGGTTGGTGTAACAAAAACATTAACAAGAAGACGGGACAGCCTTATGACTTGTATCAAGATGGGTTGAAAGTATATACGGCCATCGACAGCCGTATGCAGAACTATGCTGAAGAGGCCATGCGGGCACATGTCATTGGCACCTTGCAACCTCTGTTCGATAAGGAACGCCAAGGTTCGAGCAAGGCTCCTTATGGAAGCAGTGTTTCGGAAAGCGATGTTACCCGTCTGTTGGCTCGTGCAAAGCGACAGAGTGGCCGATACATCAAGATGAAGGCTGACGGATGCAGTGAAGAGGAAATCAACAAGGCATTCAACACGCCCATCGACATGACTGTCTATACACCTCATGGTGATGTTGATACACTCATGACCCCAATGGACTCAATCCGTTATTACAAGGGCTTTTTGCGTTCAGGCTTTATGTGTATCGACAACACGCGTGGTTACGTGAAGGCTTATGTGGGCGGTATCGACTATGCTCATTTCCAATACGATATGGTGACTCAAGGGCGTCGTCAGGTGGGTTCTACCATCAAACCCTACCTCTATTCAATGGCAATGGAGAACGGATGGACACCTTGTGATGTGGCTCCAAACGTTCAACGCACCTATGGCAACTGGACACCGCGTAACGGAAGTCGTGCACGATATGGCGAGATGGTGACCCTGAAATGGGGACTCGCCCAGAGTAATAACTGGATTTCGGCTTATCTGTTGAACTCCTTGAATCCCGTCCTCTTCGTGAAATACTTGCACAAGTTTGGCATTAAGAATCGAAACATACAGCCTTCCTTGGCGCTTTCTCTGGGACCTTGTGAGGTAAGTGTCTTGGAGATGGTGACCGCCTATACCACCTTCCCAAAGGGTGGTACACGTGTGCAACCCGTCTTTGTGACGAAGATTACCGACTCGGAAGGAAACATCTTAGCTGAAGTCTCTTCCCTGCAAGTGAAGAAGAATGAGCAGGACGACACTGACACACGCGAAGTCCTGAGCGAAGACGCCGCTTATAAGATGGTGGATTTGATGCAAGGCGTAATTGACAGTGGTACAGGTCGCCGCATGCGCAATCGTTATAAAATCACTGCCCAGATGGGAGGTAAAACAGGAACCACTAACGACAACTCCGATGGTTGGTTCGTGGGTTACACTCCTTCGCTGACCTTTGGCGCTTGGGTTGGTGGTGAGGAACGCGACATCCACTTCAACAGCATGTCGAATGGTCAGGGTGCTGCAGCGGCATTGCCCATTGCAGCCTTGTTCCTGCAAAAGGTGTTTGCCGATTCGCGCTTGCCATACTCTCAGGACGAGAAGTTTAAGTTCCCCGAAGGGTTCAGCCTCTGCAGTGGTGGAGTTGTCGATGATGGTGAATCTGGTGAGGAGATCATTGAAATGGTGGGCGAGGAGACTGGTCACATGAATGATTTGATGAACTATTAAGTAACCCATCACCAACATCCCCTAAAGGGTGAAATGAATTGTGTATTTGTAAAAAAGTGAAATTGAGATATATTGCTATCATACCTGCCCGCTACGCTTCTACGCGTTTCCCTGCTAAGCCTTTGGCTTTGTTGGGAGGGAAGCCTGTTGTGCAACGCGTCTATGAGCAAGTGAAGAAAGTGCTGCCCGACGTGGTTGTAGCCACAGACGACGAACGCATCTTCCAAACCGTAGAAGGCTTTGGCGGTCGGGCTATAATGACTCGCGAAGACCATAAAAGCGGTACTGACCGTTGTTTTGAAGCGTATCAGAAAGTGGGTAAGGATTATGATGTTGTCATCAATGTGCAGGGCGATGAACCCTTTATCCAACCCGAACAGATACGCACGCTTATGGCATGTTTCGAGGACGAGGCAACGCAGATAGCCACCCTCGTGAAGCCTTTCACAGAGGCCGATGGATTGGAAGCCTTGCGCAATCCCAATTCCCCCAAGGTGGTGGTGAGCGACGATGGTCGTGCCATCTATTTCAGTCGCAGTGTCATTCCTTATCTGCGTGGGGTGGGCGAGCAAGAGTGGCTCAGTAGGCATACTTATTATAAACACATCGGGCTTTATGCCTATCGTGTTGAAGCCCTGAGCGAAATCACTCGTCTCCCACAAAGTACGCTTGAGAAAGTGGAAAGCCTGGAACAATTGCGTTGGATAGATAACGGCTATGTCATCAAGGTTGGAGAAACGAATGTTGAGACCATCGGTATCGACACACCTGAAGATCTGAAACGCGCAGAGGATTTTTTGAGGTTGACTATTGGTTAAACTGAAACGAAAATGAAGAATAGACGACTAATACTGATTCTAAGTATACTTATCAATTGCCAATGGATAATGGTCAATTATGCGTTGGCCCAAAGTATTACCATTGGCACGTACACGTTCCCCGATGGCGGACAATATCAAGGTGAACTGTTCAAAGGGAAACCCTATGGAACAGGAACAACCACTTTCCGTAATGGCGATGTCCATCAAGGTAAGTATGTGAAAGGTAAGCGTGAAGGTTATGGCGTTTATCAGTTTGCCGATGGCGAGAAATACGAGGGCGATTGGTTGCAGGACCATCAGCATGGAAACGGCACCTATTACTTCAAGAACAACAATAAGTACGTTGGTCTTTGGTATCGCGATATGCAACAAGGTCACGGCACCATGTTCTACTACAACGGCGACATGTATAAAGGCAGTTGGAAGGAGGACAAGCGCGAGGGCATTGGCACTTACACCTATGCCAACGGAGCCTTCTACAATGGCACATGGGTGTCCGACGTAAAGCAAGGTAAGGGAAAGTTCGACTGGGCTGATGGCAACTCATACGAAGGCGAATGGAAGAATAATCAAATGAGTGGCAAGGGTACCTACACATACGCTTCAGGCGATGTCTACACCGGCGACTGGCTCAACAACGTTCCTCATGGACGCGGCATATACACCTATAAGAACGGTGACAAGTTCGAGGGTACTTATGTTAATGGAGAACGTACGGGTGAGGGCATTTCCACCTTCGCCAATGGCGATAAATACACAGGTCACTATCTCAAGGGCGAGCAAGATGGAATGGGTACCTTTACCTGGAAGAACGGTTCAACCTATTTCGGTCAGTGGAAAGCCAATAAGCAGGAAGGCCGCGGCAAATACACTTGGAGTAATGGAAACACTTACGACGGTCAGTGGAAAAACGGATTGATGGATGGCGAAGGCGTACTTCGCGAGGTTGATGGTGATAAGTTCAAGGGAACTTTCCACGAAGGAATGAAGGAAGGTCACGGTGTGCTTGAGGACAAGAATGGTGTGCGTTACGAAGGTGACTTCCACCTCGACATGAAGGATGGGCAGTTTGTCGTCCGCGAGGGAACGCAAGTGCGTAAGGTGACCTATGTTAACGATATGGAGCAATAATAATTAAACTAATTAAATAATGGCGTCAACAAAGAAATCGACAAAGCCAGTTGGCAAGTCTAAGAAAGCTGTCCCTGCAAAAAGCAAGGCAAAGAGCAAGACATCACAAAAGAAGAAACAGGAGCCAGAAGTTATTGCAGCCCCTCAATTGAAACTACTTCGCAACGACAAGTATCTGGCTGAATACGCCTCCGCCATAGAGGGCCGTCACCAGTATGCTTTGGATAAAATCAACCAACTCACGCGTAATGGTGAAATCAGTCTTACCGATTTTGCCGACGGACATCTCTATTTCGGTCTCCATCGCAATGCCGATGGGACATGGGTACTGCGAGAGTGGGCACCCAATGCCACCGCTATTTATGTCATTGGAGATTTCACAAAGTGGCAAGAGCGTTCGAAGTATGCCATGAAGCGCATCAAGAACACCGATAACTGGGAACTGAAACTTCCTCCTACCGCTATGGAGCACGGACAGCTCTACAAACTTTCCGTTCATTGGGATGGCGGTCAAGGCGAACGCATTCCTGCTTGGGCAACCCGAGTTGTTCAGGACGAGAAGACCAAGATATTTAGTGCTCAGGTTTGGAGTCCAGAGGTTCCTTATCGCTGGCGTGTTCGCAGGTTCCGTCCCAACACCAGTCCTCTGCTCATCTACGAGTGCCACATCGGTATGTCGCAAGATGCCGAAAAGGTGGGAACTTACACGGAATTCCGCGACAACGTCCTGCCTCGCATTGCCAAGGACGGTTACAACTGCATCCAGATTATGGCCATCCAGGAGCATCCTTATTACGGCTCGTTTGGCTATCATGTCTCCAACTTCTTTGCCGCTTCTTCCCGTTTTGGCACGCCCGAGGAGTTGAAGTCGCTCATCGATACTGCTCATGAGATGGGACTTGCCGTCATTATGGACATCGTTCACAGTCATGCTGTGAAGAACGAGATGGAGGGTCTTGGCAATTTCTGTGGTGATCCCAATCAGTATTTCTATCCTGGCGATCGCCACGAGCATCCGGCCTGGGACAGCCTTTGCTTCGATTATGGTAAGGGCGAGGTGCTCCATTTCCTGCTCTCCAATTGCAAGTATTGGCTCGAGGAGTATCACTTCGACGGATTCCGTTTCGACGGCGTTACGTCTATGCTTTACTACAGTCACGGTTTGGGCGAGGCCTTTATGGGTTATGCCGATTACTACAATGGCCATCAGGACGATAACGCCATCTGTTATCTGACTCTCGCCAATGAACTCATCCACAAGGTGAAGCCCTCCGCCATCACTATTGCCGAGGAAGTGAGTGGGATGCCAGGCCTTGCAGCGCCCTTTGCCGACGGAGGTTATGGCTTCGACTACCGCATGGCCATGAACATTCCCGACTATTGGATTAAGACCATCAAGGAACTTCGTGATGAGGACTGGAAACCTTCTAGCATGTTCTGGGAGGTGAAGAACCGCCGTGCTGATGAAAAGACCATCTCCTATTGCGAAAGCCACGACCAGGCACTCGTTGGAGACAAGACCATCATCTTCCGCCTTGTTGATGCCGACATGTACTGGCACTTCAAGAAGGGCGACCAGAACTACACCGTCGATCGTGGTATTGCCCTTCACAAGATGATACGCCTTCTCACACTTTCCACCATAAACGGAGGCTATCTCAATTTCATGGGCAACGAGTTCGGACATCCCGAATGGATTGATTTCCCGCGCGAAGGTAACGGATGGAGTCACAAGTATGCCCGTCGCCAGTGGAATCTTGTCGATAACCACGACCTCTGCTTCCACTATCTTGGCGACTTCGATCAAGCCATGTTGCGTACCGTCAAAAAGGAGAAGAACTTCCAGAAGACGCTCGTTGTCGAGATTTGGCACAACGATGGCGATCAGGTACTTGCCTTCCAGCGTGGCGACCTGCTATTCTTCTTCAACTTCAGTCCCAACCGCAGCTATGACGGCTATGGATTCATGGTGAAGGAAGGCGCTTACGACTATGTCCTCAACACCGATGCCGACGCCTTTGGCGGTAATGGTCTCAACGACGACTCCATTCGCCACCTTACCAACTGGGACGCCCAGCTTGCTCGCGAACACAAAGGCTGGCTCCAACTCTATCTGCCCGCCCGCAGTGCTTGCGTTCTGCGTAGAGTGAAGGAATGAACTACAACAATCCACAGATTCAGCGATTAGCGCGGCGCATACCCTACCTTTGCGCCGCCTACTTTGCTGTCTTTGCCTTTTGTTATCTCTGGTTTTTCCAAATCGACCTCCTCGCTCAGGTCCACTTCCACTACTCACAGGAGCAGGCGGGCTTCTATCCGCTCTTGGCGGCCTTGCTGTCTGCTTTCCTCCTGCTGGTTGTTGGCGTCTTCACCAGCCTCCACTTGCGTTGGTTGCCTCTGCGCACTTCTGCTGCCGCGTGGTTGCTCTCTTTCCTGCTTCTGGGACTCCTCACTCATTGGCGCATGCCACGATTTGGTGACTTAGGCAATGCACCTAATTGGTCAGTCTATGCCGTTCTTATTGGCGTCTATGCTGTCTTTCTCCTTTTTGCACGCAGGATAAGTGACTCCAGCAAGGAACACTCGTCGCTGTCCACCTATCTGTGGCCCAACATCCTCATTCTCGTCCTGCTCAGCCTCATGACCGTTTGTCTCGGCAATACCGACCAACGTCTCCATCGCACCTTGCGATCGGCCTCGCTTGCCAGTCAGTGCCGTTATTCCGAAGTCCTGCAAATAGCCCGTCACGAGCATCATCCTACGCGGCAACTCACAGCGCTCACGGCACTCAGTCTCAGTCGGACGGGTCAACTTGGTGAGGCTCTCTTCCATTATCCCCAGCCCTATGGTGCCGATGGACTTTTGCCTACCGAGGCCGATACGACCCTTTTCGTCAATCTTCCTCATCTCGTAGGTCGTCATCTCGGGTACAGGAAGACGGATCGCACACCCACCGAGCTCTTCCTTTCCGTTATCGGTAGTGGTCCGCGCCGGCGTCCGCAACACCGCGACTATGAACTTAGTGCCTATCTGCTCGATCGCGACCTTGAAGCCTTTGTCCGTCGAGTGCTCCAGTCCGACACCCTTCCCGCTTCGCTTCCCATCCACTATCGCGAGGCCCTTGTCTTGCGTCAGCATCTCGACACCCTTGCGCAGCCACAACTTACCGATAGCCTTCTTACCTTGCGCTATCGTCAGTTCGACAGCCTTCGCCATCTGCCCGCTTCTGCAAGTCTTTGCGAACTCCGTTGCCGGCGTCGTTTTGGGGACACTTATTGGGCATACTATTTCTTTGGAGACTGAGGACGACGCACTTTAGCATTTTTCTTTTAGCAAACTCGATGGCTTTTCCTCGAGCCTATGTTCAAAGACCCTCGAACCTATGTTCGATGTGCCTTGAACCTATGTTCGATTGCCTGAATGCCTAAGGTCCTCTCCGTCTGGATGGTTCACCTCTTTTCGACAAAAGGGGCATAAAGAAATATCGGGCAACCCGAAGGTCGCCCGATATTCTACAAAAGTGAAATAGATTTATGTTGTGTAAGGGGGGGCTTACCTGCGTCCACCACGGCTTCCACCGCCACCGCGGCTTCCACCGAATCCACCACCCGAGCGAGAACCACCTATGGAACCTCCACGAGATGCACCCATAGAGGCGCTGCCACGAGAACTGCCCATGGAAGAGCCGCCGAAGCTGGCTGAGGAACGGGTGGGAGTGGTACTGCGCATGCTGCTACCGCGAGAGGCACCTACAGAAGTGCTGCGTGAAGTGCCTACGGAAGAGCCCGAACGAACGGTAGTGCGGCTGCTGGAGCGAGTCTCTATGCCTGAGCGCGAGCCACCATTGTTGAGTTGTCCGAGTGAACTGCCACGAGAGCCAGAGCGAGAGACATCGGTGCGCGAACTACGGTTGTTGTTGCCTTCGAGACGGGTGTTTCCGCTGCGAGTGGGACCGCCAACGTGGTTTTCAGGTTGTCTGCCACGAGGGTTGCCAGGTTGCAAGCCACCGCGTCCGTTGCGAGTGTCGGGACGGAATCCTTCGCGTGCTCCAGGACGACCGCCATTTCTTTCGGGCTGGAATCCTCCACGTCCTCTGCCAGGCTCACCATAACGTCCGCCACGAGGTCCGTTGGGATGTCCGATCATGGTGTGATGCATGCCGCGCAAGCCTCCGTGCCAAACGGGACGACGATTGTGATAGAAGCCAGCTGAGAAGTAGAAGCGTCCGTGTCCACCACGATAATCCCAGAAGATGGCAGGACGATGATAGAAGTAGTATCCGTGTGCGTAGTGACGGAAGACGGGGAAGTACCATCCGCCATTGAGCCACCAAACAGGACGGAAGAGATAGTCAACTGCTGCAAAGGCCGTCCACTGCCAGTCGTAGAGGATGTGGCGCAGGTCGTCGTTGCGGTAGGCAAGGTAACGAGCCTCGGCCAGATCGGCGGCAGTGTTAAGCGAGAGTAGATAGTCGAGATTGATTTCGTAAGCGTCGTTGTACTGCTGGTCGTTGAGGTTGAGCTCATAGGCCATCTTATCGGTGAGGTAGTAAGCACGCTCACGAGCGGTTTCGTAATCCATTGCATTCATTCCCATCCAGGTGAAGATTGCAAGTACCAGAGTCATGAGATTCTTTTTCATAGTCGTAACGTTTAAATGGTTTAACGTCTGTTTTAATTGTTTTCTACGGCAAAGGTACGGACTTCTGGCGGGGTCGCAAATGGTTTTTCCCTAAAGGGCGAGGGGAAAATCCCTATAGTTGAGAGGAAAACACGAAGTGCTCATCGAACTGGCTGAGGACTTCGGTTAGGGGCTCTTGCCGGAAGAGGCCATAGACAGCACTACCGCTGCCCGACATGGCAGCATAGACGGCGCCAGCCTCGAGGAGGCCTTGCTTGATGGTGGCGATGGTGGGGTGTTGTGGAAAGACGCTATTTTCAAAATCGTTCACTATGAATTGTTGCCATTCGGCGATAGGGCGCTGAATGCTTTGGAGCAGACGCTGCTGTGGCTGACGGGGCGTGACACCCTGATAGGCTTCTCGTGTGCTGACGAAGTCATTGGGCTTGACAAGCACCAGCCAGAGACCTGTGAGACGAAGGTCGATGGGGGTGAACTGGTCGCCTATGCCTGTGGCAAAGACGGGTTGGTGGCTTACGAAAAAGGGACAGTCGGCACCAAGAGGCGTGAGGAGTTGGCGCAACTGTTGATCGTTGACAGGCAGGTGAAACATTTCGCGGGCGAGGAGCATCATGAAAGCGGCATCACTGCTGCCTCCACCCAAACCCGCTCCCGAAGGAATGTTTTTGGTAAGTTGGATGCGGAGTGGGGGAACATCGTAACCTGCATGGCGTAGTTGACTGAGTGCGCGCAAGACCAGGTTATCGTTGATGGGCCCGAGAACGGGAATCCCCTCGATGTGGAGTTCGTCGGTGTCGGCTTTGGTGGCTTCCAGTATGTCGCAAAGAGGAATGGGGTAAAAGACGGTTTCCAGATTGTGGTATCCGTCGCTTCGGCGCTCTGTGACATAGAGTCCGAGGTTGATTTTGGCACAGGGAAATACTTTCATGGAGCAAAAATACAAATAAATTAAGAATGAAGAATTAAGAATGAAGAATTAATTAAAAATTATTATGCATTATGAATTGAGAATTATGAATTAATTATTATCTTTGCGACTATAATAAATATATAGGTAAAGTATATGACTAAGAAAAAGAAAATAGACTTGGTTCTGGATTCCATTCTGGACCTGAACACGAACAATGTGTGGACCATGACAGAAGAGCAGATTGCAGGGCTCTGGGAACGTGATCGCCAGCAAGAGGACTTTGCCTCTTCGGAGGAGAAGTTGCTGAATGTGATTCGCCTGTGCTTTGAGGTGGTTCACTACAACCCGAACGATGAGCGTGAGGCTAAGAAATACGAAAAAGATGGATGGGTGCACTTCTCCCGTTGCGACGAGCGAAAGGGGCGTGTGGCCTTGCGACGCAAATATATCCAACGCATTACCGACCTCAGTTACGAGAATGTGAAGCACATTACTGCCGCCATGTTGCTGGAACTCATCGACCGCAACTTTGGCGGGGGGTGGGACAGCATACCTCTGAGCATCAAGGACATCATCGAATCGAGTTTCGAAATTTCCACCACTCAACTGCCTACAAGCCGCATCCATGCCAAGGGTGGTACGCTTGAGCGCAAAGTGGAACAGGGATTCGAGGTGTTGGAAATAGAAAAGGGAACCTGGACGGAGGCCATCTTTGCCAAGAAGAAAGAACCCCTGCAGAAACTGCGTTGCAACAGCGATTCGAGGTATGATGAGGATGGAAACCTGATTCAGGACGAGAACGAAGACGAGGATCTGGAGGATAACGACGCTCTCGACAACGATGAGGATAACGACACCTTCTATTCTTCCTTTGCCGAAGAGGCCGTCGTGAAGGAGGAAACGGAGGAGGGATTCCCGTTGGAGGACTAAAAGAAGTGAAGAAGTGAAGAAGAGAAGAAGTGATGAAACGGAGGAATTCACTCCATCACTTCATCATTTCATCATTTCTTGCCCCACGGGGAGAGTTCTTGCTCGGGCAAGCGTCTCTTCGAGCCGAGCGAGAGAGGGGTTTTTCTACGAAATTCCGCACAGACGATAGCGGTAGCAATAGCAACATTCAGACTTTCCACTGTCGAACGGTTGGTGGGGAAAGGAGGAACAAAGAGGCGGTGGCTCACACAAGCGGCCGTCTCTTTTCTTATTCCCTGACCTTCGTTTCCCATGATAATGACACCATTGGAAGAGAGTTCTTGATGATAGATGTTTTGTCCGTCAAGGAAAGTTCCATAGATAGGTGCCGATGTCTTGCAGAGTTCCTGAGCCAGTTCGCAATAGTGGACGCTGACGCGGGCGAGAGCTCCCATCGTGGCTTGTGTGGCCTTGGGATTGTAGATGTCGGCAGAGTCGGGCGAACAGAAGATGTGACTAATTCCAAACCAATCGGCCAATCGCACAATTGTGCCCAGATTGCCAGGATCTTGCACGCCATCGAGTGCCAAAGTGAGTTCCCGTTCGGCTATTTCTGACATATTGCCTTCGACTTGTGGAATAGGGAAAAGGGCCAGTACTTGCTGCGGATGCTGGAGCAGGCTTGCCCGTTGCAACTCATCAAGTGAAACGGTATCGCAAGGAACACCTTGGAGTTCTCTTTTGTGTTCTTCCAACCATTCGTCTTCTGCTGCTACATAGTGGGGACGCACAACGGCAAGTAGTTCACCCACGAGTTTTGGACCTTCGGCCACAAAGAGCCCTTCGGCCACGCGGTTCTTCTTGCGTTCCAATCCGCGAATCTGCTTAATTCTGGCTTTGCTTATCATAATCACCACAAAATTAAAAAATAATGTTGAATGATAAATGGTAAATGTCCAATTATTTTGTACTTTTGTAAGGTGAAACATTTGAGAACGCTTTTCCCCGTGTTTGTATTGCTGTCCGTCATGGCTATGGTGGCGGGTTGCAGTGTTTCACGTTTTATTCCCGAAGGCGAATATCTACTTAACGACGTAAAGATTCGTGCTGACGAGAAAGGCGTTTCGCCCAGTCAGATGCAAGGCTATGTGCAACAGCATCCCAACTCCCGATGGTTCAGCGCAGTAAAGGTACCAATGGGCCCATATCTGCTGAGTGGGCGTGACACAACAAGGCGCATCAACCGATTCCTGCAACGTATAGGTCAGGCTCCTGTCATCTATAGTCAGTCGAAGGCGATGAAGACGCGCGATAACATTGAGGCGGCGGTTCGGAATATGGGCTTCCTGCAGGCAAACGTCGATTTGTTGGAGCGTAAAAAGAAATTCAAACTGAATGCGCTTTACGACATTCATCCCGGTGTGAGATATACCGTTGCTTCCATTGAAGAGGATATTAAGGACGAGCTGATACGACACATCATTGACAGTACTCGCAATGAATCGCGCTTGTCCGTAGGTATGCCTTTCGACTTGAATGAGTTGGATGCTGAGCGTTCGCGCATCAATCACTTGCTTCGCAATCAGGGCTACTATCAGTTCAACAAGGAGTTTGTTCGCTTTGAGGCTGACACTACGCTGATGGGGCATCAAGTAGCACTTTCGATGGTTATAGATAACTACCGGACTCCGCAACAGCCAGAACGAAGGCAACATCGCCAGTTCTATGTGGGCGACATCTCCTTCTCCGTTGACTCCTCTTCGCACAATCTATTGCGAGAAAATGTCCTCCGAGTGAAGAATGCTATTCAGCCAGGTGAACTGTATAACGAAAGGCATGTGCAGGAAACTTATGGCAACTTGTCGTCTTTGGGTGCAGTGATGAACTCAACGGTGACCATGATTCCTGACACAACAGATTCCACTCGTTTGCATACGCTTGTTTCTGTCTCCACCAATAAGCGTCACACTATGAATGCGGAGGTTGAAGGCACCAATACTTCTGGCGACCTTGGTGCTGCTGTTGTCCTTTCCTATCAAAACAGAAACCTTTTTAGAGGTTCGGAATTGCTTAGCGTCAGGTTGCGTGGAGCTTATGAAGCCATCAAAAAACTTGAGGGCTACGAGAAGAAAGAGGGCAGTCGCAATCAGAACTATATAGAATATGGGGCAGAAGTGTCTTTGGCTTTTCCCGATTTCAAATTCCCTGGTGTAAGTCGAGATTTCCGTCGTAATAGTCATGCAATAAGCGAGGTCTCGCTGATGTATAATAGCCAGAACCGTCCCGAATTCCATCGTCGAGTGGTCACTGGTGCTTGGCGTTATCGATGGAGTCAGATGAATCGTCAGCGCCAACATAAGATTGATCTCATCGACCTGAACTATGTTTTCATGCCATGGATCTCGAAGAAGTTTCGGGAGGACTATCTCGACAATGTCACTTCGCGTAACTCAATCCTGCGTTACAATTATGAGAACCTGTTTATTATGAAGTGGGGCTACACCTTTAGCTTCACTTCACAGCCTCTTTCTGGAGCTACGGGAAACTATGGAACGAACGCATACAGCATTCGCTTCAACATAGAGTCTGCGGGCAATCTGCTCTATGGGTTAACGAAACCATTCTCCACCAATCGTAATTCCGAAGGACAATATACCTTATTTAATATCGCGTACGCGCAATACGTAAAGGGCGACTTTGATTTCTCCAAAAGTTTCCGCTTCTCACCCGATAATTCACTCTCCTTGCATTTCGGATTAGGAATCGCTTATCCTTATGGTAATAGCAGCATTTTGCCTTACGAGAAGCGCTATTTTAGCGGTGGTGCCAATAGCGTGCGTGGATGGTCGGTTCGTGGGCTTGGTCCGGGTTCGTTCAAAGGTGCTGATGGACGAATCGACTTCATTAATCAGACGGGTGATGTCAAACTTGATATGAATCTGGAGTATCGTGCTCATCTCTTTTGGAAGATTGATGGTGCGGCATACGTTGATGCGGGAAACATTTGGACGATTCGAGACTATGTTGACCAACCAGGCGGACAATTCCGTTTCGACACTTTCTGGCGTCAGATAGCTGTTTCCTATGGTTTAGGTATTCGTCTCAATTTCAACTACTTCATTCTTCGTCTTGATAGTGGTATGAAAGCCATAAATCCTGCTTACTCCGACTCTCGCCACCATTATCCCATCATCCATCCGCATTTCAAGCGCGACTTCGCTCTCCATTTCGCAGTCGGTTTGCCGTTCTAATAAAGCCTGCGTTTTCAGAGTTATTCTTGAGTAACGAATATAAAAACAGAAACCCCTTCACTATTGTAGCGAAGGGGCTTCTTTGTACGCCCTCAGGGGCTCGAACCCTGGACCCATTGATTAAGAGTCAATTGCTCTACCAACTGAGCTAAGGACGCATCTTTGTTCGTTTGCAAGTGCAAAAAAGGAGCGAGCCGAATGCTGAAAACTTTGTTTGTTTTTATGCTGAGACGCAGCCTGTTCTCGCAATTGCGATGCAAAGGTACTACATTCTTTTGAAATGACCAAACCAAAACATAAAAAGTTACAAAAAACTTTTATTCTCCGTAGTCAAATTCTATGGCAAGGGGTTCATTTGGTAAGTTTTTAGGCAAGAAAACAACAATTTTCCCGTTTTCCCTTGTCCATTTCAGGGCTCGCCCATTGGAGAGCAAACGCATACTGCTTCCTTTTCGAGGTATGTTTCCCTGCCAACTTACAATTGTGGGCATACTTTCACCTTCTGGTTGGGCAAGCAAGGCAAAACACTTCTTCCCGTCTTTCGAACAAGTAAACCATAGGTTCCCTTCGTTGTAGTGTGGTATAGTCGTAGTTTCGTAGATAGCTTGTCCATTCTTTTGTAACCATTGGCCTATCTCTTTCATCCGTTCTTCAGCTTCAGGCTGTATGAGACCTTCGGCAGTAGGCCCGACGCCCAAAACCAGATTGCCTCCCTTGGCTACAACCTCGATGAGGGTGTTGACTACTTTCTGAGCCGATTTCCATCGAGGCCGAGGAACCCAACCCCAGTCGTCGCTCAAGGGAATGCAGGACTCCCATGGGTAAGGCAATTGCCTTTCGGGTATCGAACGCTCGGGCGTTTGATAGTTTTCGTAAGGTCCTCTGATGGTACGGTCAACAATGAGAAGTCCAGGTTGGTAACTTCGTGCCATTTGGGCAATTCTTGGCATATCGATGTCCTGATTGTTTTCCTTGCACACCCATCCGCCATCGAGCCAGAGTATATCTATATTACCGTACTCCGACATCAGTTCCTGAATCTGGTTGTAAGTGAATTGTTTGAAAGCATTCCAGCGTTCAGTATACTGCTTGATGGGGTAGTTCACATTGCGCCCCTTTGTAGGATAGACGTCCCACCAATAGGTTTGTGCATGCCAATCGGGCTTCGAGAAGTAAGTGCCTATCATCAGTCCACGTTGACGAAATGCCTTAAGCACAGGATCAAGCATATCTTTGCCTGTGTAATGAGCAACATTGAAGTCTGTCTCGTGGCTATCAAAAAGACAGAAACCGTCATGGTGCTTTGTCGTGAATATCATGTAACGCATGCCTGCATCCTCAGCCAGTCGCGCCCATTGGTCTGGGTCAAATCGGGTGGGTTTAAATGCATTGGCAAGTCCCCAGTACCATTGTTTATATTGGTCATACGTCATCGTGGTGTCGCGCTGAATCCAACTCTCGTCACATATACTCCACGATTCAACAATACCAGGTACAGCATACAAACCCCAATGGAGCAGAATACCGAACTTCTGATCCTGCCATGTGCGTAGTTTTTCTAATACCTTTAGTTCTGTCGGCCATTCATACCCATTGCCTTGTTCAACAATGTCGCCTCGCTCTTTCATGAGGTTGTCACCCTCATACTTTCCTGTAAGTCTAATATCTTGCGACGAAGCTCCAATTATGATGTCGCAAGGCTCAGTCTCTTCTAATGTAAACGTGAGAGTCTTACTTTTGCCTTTTGGAATGAAGATGCGTTGGAAATCTGATAACTGGCGTTCGGGCATAACGACTCCAGCTTTGTTGCGTCGGACGTAGAGTTGAACCACTTCCTCGCCGTCATATTTACCCGTATTAGTAATCGTGCAAGAGATGTTGCGCCCGTCAATCTTCAGATTATTATATTCAAATGTGGTATAGCTCAAACCATAGCCAAAAGGATAGAGTGGGGCAGCACTTCCTTCTACATAATCGTGAACTTGCGGCCAAGGACGATTGTAATAGACAGGCAATTGACCTATGTTTCGAGGCACGCTGATGGGCAATCGACCGGCAGGGTTATAGTCTCCAGCAAGAACATCAGCAATAGCACTCCCGCCTTGTTCACCAGGATAATAAGCTGTGAGCAGAGCATCGGCATGTTCTGCCGCCCAGTTTTTAAGCAAGGGACGTCCTTCGATGTAGATGACCACAAGAGGTTTGCCTGTCTGCCTTAACGCCTCCAACAACTCTTGTTGATTGCCCAGTAAGTCGAGCGAACACCTGTCAAGACCTTCGCCAGATTCAGACAACGTGAAATTGAGAGGATGAGAGGATGTGCTCTTTGCGGCTCCAGTATCTTCGTATGCAGTCTTGCCTTCGTATCGACTGCTTGAACCACCCACTGCAGCAATAATGACATCGGGATCAACTCCTGACACAATCCGGAATCCCTTTTGCAGTAGCCCTTCCTTGATGGTAATGACTTTTCCCTTGGGTTGTGGTGCGGTATAGTCGCCCAACAGTGCATACACGTTGTCGGCATTTGGGCCTACGACGGCAATCTTAGTGTTGCGGGACAATGGCAGAAGGGAATGGCTGTTTTTCAGCAATGTAATGCTTGCCCGTGCAATATCTCGTGCCAGTTCGATGTGCTCCTTACAATGCACTTTCTCAGTGTCCCCTTCATCGACATAAGGGTGTTCGAACAAGCCCAATTTAAACTTTAGACGGAGAACCCGACGAACCGCCTCGTCCAATAATTGTTCATTGTCAATTGTAAAATGTCCATTGCCAAAGGCACTTGCCCCAAGGTCCACGTTCACACCTGCTTCCAGTGCCATTAGTGCGGCTTCTTTCAGGGATGAGGCAACATGTAATGTGTTGTGCAGGACATTGATGCTGTACAGGTCAGAGATGACAATCCCCTGGAATCCCCATTGCATCCTCAGTATATCTCTAAGCAACCATGGGTTACAGGTCGATGGGACTCCATCGATGGCGTTATAGGCAGTCATTACCCCCAATGCCCCTGCTTCGATGGCTTTGCGGAATGGTGGCAGATAGGTTTGCATGACTTCGTGCTGTCCCATGTTTATGGCCGCTCCGTTTTGTCCACCTTCCCCCATGCCGTATGCGGCTAGATGTTTCAGTACACATTGCCCTTCCATACCGTTGACTATGGCTGCTCCCAACGTTCCTGTCAAGGTTGGGTCTTCCCCCATGCTCTCTTCCGTCCTGCTCCATCGTGGGTCGCGAGCAAGGTCAAGCACAGGACCATATCCAAGCGTGGCTCCCTCTGCTTTCATTTCGGCAAGTATCGCTTCGCCCATGCGCTTCATCAGGTCTGTAGAGAATGTCGCGCCCAATCCCAATCCTGTTGGGAAAGTCGTGCTCCCGATAGCCATCATCCCGTGAGGCGTTTCTTCGGCTAGCAACAAAGGGATTCCCAGTCGCGTGTGTTCTATGGCATGGCGTTGCAGTTCGTTGGCTCGACATGCTGCCATTCGAGGGGTAAGTCCGTTCTCCAACGTGCGTCCAGTCCAAGGGTCGGCTCTGAATGTTGCCCATAGCATGCCCACGCCTACAGAATCCTTCTTTTCGTCGTATGTCCACCCTAATGGGCAAAGTAGTTGAGCCACTTTTTCCTCCGTAGTCATCCGCTTGAGCAAGTCCTCTACTCGCTCGTCCGTGCTAAGTGTAGCATCCCGATAGGGTTGTGCTCCTATGACCATAACCCATAGTAGGCCGAAAAACGTGCAAAATATCTTTTTCATATGGACAAAGTTACGAATAAAATCAAAAATAAATTGTAATTAGTAAATGGTAAATGGTAAATAATTGCTATTTTTGCGATATTGTATGTGATAATAACCTTTAAAATATACCATTATGAAAAGGATCAGGTGCATTTGTCTCCTCATGCTCTTGTTTGTGACAGTAGGCATGCTTCAGGCTGCAGAGTGGACGCGTAAATCGGCGGCATTGATGACTTCCTGGGGTGAACAGATAGACCCAGAACACGTTTGGCAGGAATATCCTCGTCCACAAATGGTACGTTCCGATTGGATGAACCTGAATGGTGTTTGGGAGTACTGTCGTCGCGAAGGCACTACAAGTCTGACTGTTGAGAAGACTGTCAGTAAGTTCAACAAACGCATCCTCGTACCGTTTGGCGTTGAGTCTGCGCTTTCGGGCATCATGGAACAGGACTATTCGAAAGTTGCTAACTCTACCCTGATGTACCGTCGCACGTTCACACTGACCGATGCTTTCAAGGACAAACGCACACTACTTCATTTTGGTGCTGTTGATTGGTCATGTGCCGTATTTGTCAATCGCACGCTTGTGGGTGAGCATAAGGGTGGCAGTGACCCCTTCACTTTTGACATCACACCCTATTTGAAAGCTGAAGGCGAACAGGAGTTGCAGGTTGCCGTCTATGACCCTTGCAATCGGGGTGGCCAGCCTACGGGTAAGCAAACTTTGAACCCCGGCAGTATTTGGTACACCAGTTGCAGCGGTATCTGGCAGACGGTGTGGTTGGAGCCTGTAAACGATTGTTACATTGAGCGCTATGAACTTGTTCCAGATGCAACTACGGGTACCGTCCGCGTGAAAGTATTCGCCAGCGACCCTACTTGTAAGTTCTACCTTACGGCTCGCGATGGGGAAAACATCGTGGCAACAACGGACAAGATTAAGTCAGGGCAAGAGGTGACGCTGACCATTCCCGATGCTAAGTTATGGTCGCCCGATTCGCCATTCCTCTACAATCTCGATATCTATCTGTGTCTCGACAATTGTCAGGAGTGCGACCGAGCCCGAGGTTACTTTGGATTGCGCACACTCACAAAGGGCATGGTGGATGGTCATCCAGCCTTCTTGTTAAATGGGAAACCCATATTCATGTATGGACCTCTCGATCAGGGATGGTGGCCCGATGGCCTTCTGACTCCTCCTTCCTATGAGGCTATGATATATGACCTGCAGACCATCAAGTCATTGGGAATGAATATGGTGCGCAAACACATCAAGGTGGAGAACGACCTCTGGTATGAATGGTGTGATCGCAATGGACTCATCGTTTGGCAAGATATGCCGAGCGGCAGTGATAGCGGAAACTTGGGTACAAAGGAGGAGTTGCATCAAATCTTCTACAACGAGTGTGACCACATCGTCAATGCCTTGAAACAACACCCCAGCATTTGTGTGTGGGTGCCATTCAACGAAGGTTGGGGACAGGATGCCAATGCTGGGGCTGACCACACGAAGCGCGGTTTCTTTGTGGTTCGCAGTGCCGATGCCGACATGGGACGCCTGATGAATGCCGCTTCCGGCTGGTACGATAAAGGGATTGGCGACATTACTGATGCCCACAGCTATCCCTCGCCCAGTGGCACGGACAACTCAGGCAATAATCGTATCAATGTATGTGGTGAGTTTGGTGGTATTACTTACTTGATTGACGGACATCTATGGGGTGGCAACGACCAGGTTTACACCTCTGTAGAGAATAGCGAGGACTATACCGACCGCTTCATCCAGTACACTTCTGCCCTGCAAGGACTTCAACTCAGTAAAGGTTTGTGGGCAGGTGTCTATACCCAGATTACCGATGTTGAGAAGGAAGTTAACGGCATTCTTACCTATGATCGTAAGGTTCTGAAAGTCAATCCAGAACAGCTCGCCTCCATTCGCAAGGAGATAGAACGCACCATAAACCAGCGAGTGAGTGGGGCAAAGAGTATCGTGCCAGCTGGTGATAATAATGGTAACATATATTGGCAATACACAACGGAAGCACCTGCCGAAGGATGGGAACAACCTGACTTCGATGACAGTGCTTGGAAAAGTGGTGCTGCGGGCTTCGGGGAAATCACTCAGCCTGCTGCCAAGGTTCGCACCAAGTGGAACACCCCTGAGATATGGATTCGTCGCACTTTCCAGTTCTCCGGCTTGACTGCCGACGACCTGCCTAACCTTTGCCTGCGCCTCTTCTACGACGAAGACAGCGAGGTCTACATCAATGGCGTGCTGGCAATGACTATCACGGGCTACAACACCACTTATCAGCTCTTTGGCATATCCGAGGCTGCTCGTAGGGCCATCAATCTCGAAGGCGATAACGTCATCGCCATTCACACGAAGCAAACCAGTGGTGGACAGTACATCGACGCAGGTTTCAGCATCCGTTCATATAAGGACAATAGCACGCTCACTTCCGAGCCCATGGATGAAGCGCAAGTGTTCCCCAAGCCTACTGATGACGGACAGCGAGCCTATCTGCTCTCGTATTCCAAGACTAATGAGGACCGCCTATTCTATGCCTACAGCTATGATGGGCTCAATTGGCAGGAACTCAACGAAGGCAACAGCATTTATGGTGGTACTGGACTGCCTCCTGTGCGCCGCCCTTTTGTCTATAGGCTGGAGGACGAAGGCGGTTTGTCCACCTTCCATCTCGTCTTCGGAGGCAATGACGAAGCCCCCGGCCTTTACCATCTAACTTCCACAGACCTCGTTACGTGGCACCCCCTCGACGGCCTCGACGTGAAGGTCATCGACAATGCTGCAATTGCTCCTGAGATAGGTTATGACCCAGCCTCCCAGAACTTTGTTTACTATTGGTCGATGTTCTCTCGTGACACCTATTCCCTTCTCTATAGTCGCACGTCCGACTTTCTCACCTTCTCGCGTCCTGCGGGTTATTTCAAGCCTGGATTTTCAGCAACAGACATTCATGTCTTTCAAGCCTCTGACCAATATGTGGCGCTCTTTACCGACCCTGGAGAAAATGGCATTAACATGGCCTACAGTCGCAGCATAAATCCCACGAAGGGTATTTTTAAGAATCAAAAAAGCCTGTTCGAGACTCCTCGCATCATCATATCCCCCACCGTGTTCGAGTCTTTCGACGGCAGGGGATGGCTGCTCATTGGTATGGAGAATGGCACACCGCGTCTCCTTTGTGCTCCCACGGCTACTGCTGCCAATCTTGAGTGGTGGGACTATGCCGCCACCTCCCCGCGTTTGCCTGCCAATGCCGATGGAGGCAAAGTTATGGTTATCACGCGTACCGAACTCTCCCGTCTCCAGCATGCACTTGCTGATGGGGTAAAAGACATTGAGATAGGCCCCTCTCCCCGCTCCCCCCGTTGGGAGGAGAGCTATGACCTCACGGGGCGTCGCGTTCCTGCTTCATCACTCCCAAGGGGTGTCTACATCAAGAATGGTCGAAAAGTTGTAGTAAGGTAAATTACAGGTGGCACTTTTTCCTCCATGCATAATACAACTCAGCGCTTGCGATGCTTTCTTGCTCCGTTTCACTACGCAAGCGTAGTCTATGACTAATGCTATAATTCTCATATAAAACTATTGATATACACAGTTTACGGGGATTTAATCGACTATCACCCACATCCCATCATTGTCCATGCCTTTACGCTTCAGGACACCAATCTTCTGTAATGCAGAAAGGTCACGTTCAATGGTGCGTTGACTCACCGACAAAGTCTCCGACATTTGTTTGCCGGTGATTGTCGGAGATTCTTTTATGAGATTGAGTATTTTCCGTTGACGCTCAGTAAGTTTCGTCTCCGACATGTCTCCGTCATGGTCTCCGACATTTTGTGTGTCGGCAGTGGCAAAGATGATGGTCTGGAATTGGGTCGGAGTGGATTTGAACACAGGCTCAAAAAAAATATAAAAGCATCCCTTTCTTCATATAATATATAATATTCAACAATATTTTCTGTTAAATAAATGTGAAATAATTTGGTTGTATGCTCAAAACATCTTAACTTTGCACTGGAATCAATAGAAAATATTGTTCATTTAATGCTAATAGTAGTTGAATTATGGAGAAACTTACAGGCAAAGAAGAAGAAGTGATGGAGCTGATTTGGCAACTTGGCCAGTGCGCCCCAAAGGATGTTTCATCGCTCTATCCCGAACCTCAGCCCAGTGCCAATGCCATTGCTCAGGTGTTTCAGGCACTGGAGAAGAAAGGTTACCTGACGCATGAACCGAAGGGTCGCGGCTTTGTTTATCGTCCTATCGTGGACAAACAGGCATACGGTCGAGGAAGGTTGTCGAGCGTTATCAATCGCTTCTTCAGTGACTCGTACATGAGCGTCGTGTCTGCACTGGTGCAGGAGGAGAAGGTCACCGAAGCCGAATTACTGCAATACCTGGCTGATCTAAAACGTAAGGAGCGCTGACTATGGCTACGTTCATTATATATGCCATCCGTTGGGCGGTGACACTGACACTGCTCTACTCGCTCTACAGGCTCCTGCTCCGGCGTGAGACGTTTCATCGACTGAATCGTGCCGTGTTGCTGGCAACCCTTGTGGTGAGTCCGCTCCTGCCTCTTGTGCCGCTGCATACAGACGAACCGACGGCTATGGATGCAGTACTTACAAGAATTGAGGAACCACTGATGAGCCTGTCATCTGATGCGAATAATACTGATGCCACGCTCGCTACCCAAGAAAGCGAGGGCGCAGTATCGGGACTTTGGGTGCGCTATCTGGCATACATATATATAATAGGTGTCGCTGTCGCACTCGCTGTTTACTTGTTCCGTTTGCTGGCTCTGATGCGTGTCATTCATCGTAGTCAGCGCATAACTCATCCAATAGTTCCGAAAGATGTTCATCTGATGCTGGATATGCGTATCAAACAGCCCAGCAGCTGGATGCACTGGATTTTCATTGGAGCAATCGACTTGAAACAGAATGCTGAGACAGTGCTGCGGCACGAACTGGCACACGTGAGAATGAGACATTCGTGGGACGTGATTCTCTGCGACCTCAGTTGCCGTCTGCTGTGGTGCCTGCCATTCGCTTGGATGTTGCGTCAAGACCTGGTGGACGTGCATGAGTTTCAGGCCGACGAGGCAGTATTGCAGGGAGGCGTGACACTGGAAGACTACGAGCACCTGCTGGTGCGCAAAGCCGTACAGACACAGATGCTGCCCATCACGAACACCCTGCGCCGAGGGGCACTGAAGAAACGTTTTGCCATGATGCACTGCGGTCGTTCGTCACGGTGGTCGCGACTCAAACTGCTCTATCTCGTCCCTGCCCTTGCCGCAAGCCTGTGGGTGTCCGCCAAGGGCGAGGTATATACGACCTATCTCAATGGAAAACTTGCCACGCTGGAAGAACTTAAGGCTCTTGATTCCAGCACCATCGCCCACGTCGATGTCATTCACAGTCAAAAAAAGGTGTATGTAGAGACAGTCTCCGAGCCGCTCACCACCGTCGAGCAAATGCCTCAGTACCCCGGTGGCGACGCGGCCTTCAACCAGTACATGGCCCACCACGTCAGCTATCCGAAGGTTGCTGCCGAGAACGGAGTAGTAGGAAGCGTCCAGGTGCAATTCATCGTTGAGACAGACGGGCGCATCACCCATGTGCACGCCATCGACGCACCTTCGGGAGAGGCCGATGCAAGGGTCTATGCCTACGGCGATTTGGATAAACACCCGTCGCAGAAGGAAGACGACGAGGGGCATCGGGCCCTGCGGGAGGCGGCAGAAGAACTCTTTCGTGGAATGCCGCCCTTCGAGCCAGGCCGTCAAAACGGGAAGCCAGTCCGTGTGCAGATGACAAGAACGGTTAACTACGACCTGAAATAAGATAACGTTCACATATTAAACCTATTACACAATCCGCCTGAATGGCGGACAGCCCTTGCTATACCCTGACAATAACCCCAAAACACCAAACAATCATGCAAAAGATTCTTGTAACCATGATGGCCCTCACGCTGACGATAGCAGCGCAGGCACAGAGAGACACGATTGGCGTGTCACAATTTACGGCGATTTATCGCTATGAGTGTAAAACAACCGATGCCGACGGACAGCCGGTGACGGACTCGATGTACATTGCAGTACAGTCATCGGGCGGCATCACAAAGAGCTTCCCTTACGAAGAGTATGTCAGACAGAAGAAGGGTGGTTCACGCATCGCTGACGGCTATCTGGCAGCCCAGATGCACATGGGTACCATCTTCACGAACTACCCAGAAGGAAGAATCACAACGCAAGAGATGCTCTATCCGTATCGCTACATGGCAGACGAGCCATTGGAAAAGCAGAAATGGACGCTGACGGATGCACAGGACAGCATCTGCGGCTATGCCAGTCAGTCGGCCACGACGAAGTATCACGGCTTGACGTGGAACGTGTACTATACGGAGGACGTGCCAGCCAGCATCGGGCCGTGGAAGTTGGGAGGCTTGCCTGGTCTCATCACGAAGGCCACCGATGCCAAGGGCATACATACCTTTACACTTTACGGCTTCCATCAGGAGGACACTCCAATAATATTCACCCAATACGTCAATTGGATTGCTCCTGACGGGCACGGCAAGTTCGCAGCCCAGCGAGTAGATTATCAGAAGATGAAAGCCTCCAAATTCCTTGCATACAAGAAAAAAGTGCTGGGCAACAGCCGCTACCTGAAAGATCCCACCTACTATGCCCCCGACCCCATGACAGCCTTCGGCTATGTGGAGAATAGTTTTAACTCGTCTGGCGATAACGTACGCAGCGTCGCTGGGGTAGTCCTCATTTCCAATCCTCATAAATATCTACCGTTAGAACTGAAATAAGCGATATGAAACGACTCCTATATATTACATTATATGCAGTGCTGGCAGCATCGGCGTCGGCACAAGAAGTGATTGATTCGACGCAGTTTGTGGCTGTGTATGATTACGAGTGCAGAACACAAGATGACGAAGGGCAGAATGTCACGGACAAGATGCAGGTCGTGGTGCAAGTGGGACGGACGGTTACCAAGTCGATGCCACGCTCTGCCTATCGGTCCGGGGACGAGTCGGAGAAGGCAAATGTGATGGCTGACTATCAGGAAGCTCTGATGCACATGCCAACGGTGTGGATAGGTCGGCCCAGCGGCAAGACCACCGTGTGCGAATTCATTTTCCCGCATGAGTATGAGGGCTACGAAGAGACACCCGACATCGCATGGACGCTCACTAATGATACGCTGACCGTAAGTGGCTATCTCTGCCAACAGGCCACGGCGACATTCAGAGGTGTGGAGTGGCACGCATGGTACACCGATGAGATTCCGTCGTCGGCAGGGCCGTGGCGGTTGCGTGGTCTGCCTGGGCTGATTGTAAAGGCAGAGAATGAGGCTCACACGTTCAGCCTTGCGGGGTTACGGATGGAGGCATCACCCATCACTGCGCCTGAGCAAAACCCCGAAGTGCACAGAATGAGATACGCCAAACTGTTGAAGCACAAGAACGAGATTTATGGCAACCGCGAATATCCCAAGAATCCCATGTACTATGTACCAGACCTTCAGGGCAGCATCACGGATATGAGCGTCCTCAACCGCAACGGCCAGCAACTCCTGCTTGCCAATGGCGGTCACCCGTTGCTGACAAAGGCGCATGTGTATCAACCGTTAGAATTAGAATAAGACAATGAAAAAGATTTTAGTGACTATGATGGCCTTTGTGCTGACGATAGGAGCACAGGCCGAGAAGATTGATTCAACACAGTTTGTAGCTTTCTACAATTACTCCATCCAGACCCAGGACGACGAGGGGCAGGATGTCACGGACTCGTTGCGGCTGGCTCTGCTGGTGGGCACGCGGGCCACCTATTGCACCACCGTACTTTCCTACAACAGGGACGGCCGAGCAAGCCAGGAGATGGAGAATGCGTTTATCATGCACCACCAAAATGTGCTGACCGATATGGAGAGGTCGGAAGTCATTGCCGTCGAACCCATCTATCCCCATCGCTACGAGTCGCACGAGCCGATGGCAAAGATTGACTGGACACTGACGGAGGACACGCTGACCATCAGCGGATTGTTATGCCGCCGGGCCACAGGCTCGCTCTATGGCAAGCAATGGACGGCGTGGTACTGTGAGGAAATCCCGTCATCGGCTGGCCCGTGGAAACTGCGCGGACTGCCGGGCTTGATTATCAAAGCCGAGGACAGCGAGGGCATCCACTGCTTTACACTTTACGAAACGAAGAACGAGGTGCGCGACATCAACACGATCGGCAATCCTGAGTACCAGAAACTAAGCCGAAAGAAACTGATGGCATTCAAGAAGAAGACGTTAGGCAATCCACGCTATGCGAAGGAGCCCACCTACTATGTCCCAAAGGGTGCCGACCACGTAGTTGAGGTTAACCTAAACGGTACCATGTACTATGTCGGTATGAATTCCCACATGATGACACCGCAGAAGAGCCATGTGTATAAACCGTTGGAATTAGAATAAGACAACTATGCAACGACTCCTATACATTATATTATATATAGGGCTGGCCGTCCATGCGTCGGCTCAAGTGCGAGTGACGGGACGGGTGATAGACCTGCTGAACAAGCCCGTGAGTGATGTGATTGTGAAACTGGTGAGCGGCACGAAGACGCTGGCGTTCACCAGCTCGAATGCGAAGGGAGAGTATGCGCTGGAATTGAAGAGTGCGCCGACGGGAGAGGTGACGTTGCAGTTCAATCACATCAGCTATGAGAAGGAGTCGGAAAGGCTGACGCTGAAGGAGAAGATTACTAAACTGGACATGCTGCTCACTCCGAAGAATATCTCGCTGAAGGAGGTGACGGTGAAGGCCACCCCGCTGTGGCAGCGGGGCGACACGCTGAGCCATAACCTCGCGTCGTTCCTCGGCAAGGGCGACGTGACGCTGGAGGACGGACTGAAGCGGTTGCCGGGTGTGGATGTGGCGAAGAGCGGTGCCATCAGTTACATGGGCACGCCCATCTCGCAGTTCAACATCGAGGGCTTGGACCTGCTGGGCGGCAAGTATAACCTGGCAACGCGGAACATCCCGGCAAACTATGTGACGCAGGTGGAGATTGTGCGCAACCACCACAGCCGACGGGTGGAGAAGGACGTACCGAGCAACGAGGTGTCAATGAACATCAAACTGGCGAAGAAGGCGAAATTCAAGCCATTCGGACAAGAAGAGGCGGGGGTAAGTCCCCTCCCGACCTCGCCCAAAGGGGAGGGTCATGACCGCTGGCAGGGCTTGCTCGGCGTGACGGGCATGATGTTTACCGACAAGTTCCAGACCATCTGCTCGGTGAAGGGCGGCAACTACAAAAACTTTGCTCGGGCAGACATGTATGACCATTTTGGAGGCAATGTCATCAGCACTCCAGCCACCGGTCTGTTCGGTGGCTTTGATGGCGGTGCACCTCCGCAGGGCGAATATCTCTATCAGCGTAATGGCATGGTGACAATCAATGCCATCAACAAATTGGATTCGGTCACGACGGTGAAAGTGAATGCTGACTACAGCTATCATCGGGCTACGCACGACATTAGTCAGAGCAGCACATACATGGCCGGCACGGGCGACTATGTGACCGTGAGCGAACAGACATCGCCAATAACAAAAATTCACCTGCCGAAGCTGTCAGTGAACTACCTGAAGAACGCCGACCGCGTGTATCTGAGCGATGAATTCTTTTTGAAAGGTATGTTTGAAAAGAATGAGGGGGATGTGGTGGCAAACGGGAAAGAGACAGGGCAACGCCGAAGTTCTTCGTCGTTTGAGATAGACAACAGTTTTTATTGGTCGGATAGGACACCAAAGGGAACTGTACGATATGTCAGTGTACCCATTTCATTCCAACGAACGCCGACGTTGAGATTGATTTTCAACCAAGACGGAAACGGGTATGCACAGACAGCCCAATCTTCAACACTCAAGATGAATGTCCATACGTCATTCACGATTCCCATTGGCAAGGCTTTTAAGGTCAGACTGCCTGTCGCCCTGAATGTTACATATGATGACTTAGAGACTTATCGTGAGGTGACAGGAGAAAGAAACAAGATTCGCGGTTGTGCATTCAATCCAACGATGAACCCCGGCTTCGAAATTCATTCGCGCAACCGCCGCTTCTACCTCAGTGCCGGACTGGGGGCCGCATTGAAGGGACTGTATTATAATAAGCTTAACTACACCAAGCCTGTACTCAATCCCTCGATGGGCATCAACTACACCTTCTCGGCCAACAGCAAATTGCAGTTCTCCACGGGCTACACGATGCAGATTGGCGACATGATGACATTGCTGACCGAGCCGATGCAAGTCGATTACCGCACGGTGCGCACCTCGTCGGGCATCATCGGCGAGTCGAACACGTGGCACACGTCGGGCGAGTGGAAGTGGCAGCTGCCCATGCAGTACTTCACGCTGAGCCTTGCTGCCAGCCATAGCGAGGGAAAGCGCAACACGCTCTATTCGCAGACCATCAGCGGCATAGACATCAGCAGCTCGGCTTTGCAACGCGACACACGCAGCCGCTCAAGCAACTTCTCCGTTGCCGCCACGAAGAACTTCCCTTCGCTCTATGCCAAACTGGGTGCCGATGCCTCTTATGGCTTAGGCAACAGCGAGCAGGCGGTGAATAGCGATGTCATAAAGATTCGTTCCAACAACTACAACCTCCACGGCAATGTCTCCGTAACGCCCATCCAGTGGCTCGAACTGCGCTACGACATCCGCTACGGCTGGTCACGCTCCCGCCATTCCGAGGAAAGCAATACAGTGACCTCGCTCACCCACAGCGGAGCCATCCATGTATTCCCCATCGCCACCCTCGACCTTTCCGTGGATTACGACCATGTGCGCCGCCAGATTCCCTCCCCTATAGGGGGAGGTCAGGAAGGGGCTCAATACAAGCGCATGTCCCTCTTCAACGCCTCGGCTCAGTACATGTGGAAGCAGTGCGTCCTCCGTCTGGAACTCGACAATCTCCTGAACCAGCGCCACTACGCCTACACCGTCTTCGACGGCATCAATACCTACACTTACGACTACGGACTCTGCGGTCGCACAATCATGTTAAGGGCCACGTTTAAACTGTGAGCATTACTTAATTTCAATAAAGCAGTAAAGTTCTTGGACGAGCCAGGCTGCAGAGATCGAAAGCGTTAACTATTACACCATCTGCGGAATTAGGACTCTAAAACCGCTGAGTTCAACCTTTAGTGCTTGCTCGTATAAGCCAAGGCACATATTTTATTGTGCATCTGACATAAGACTTAGGTCTTACGTCGATAAGGCTTAGGCCTTCTGACGATAAGATATAGGTCTTCCGGTGGAAACACCTAGGAGGATAAGTCTCGGCCCTTAGGTGGATAAGTCCTGGCTCGCAGGAGGATGGAGCCGAACGCCTAAGGAGGAAAGACTGAACTCCGGCGTGAAAGGATTGTCGCACGGCGTGAAACGAATATTGCACGACGTGAAACATTAATCTCACACCGTGCAATATTTTGCAATATTATTCCCTTTCCGGGTTTGTTCTATGGTGCAAAGATAGTAAAAAACACTTGAATATCCAAATGTTTTCGCCTGATTATTTCACGCCAAGCAGGCGGAGCATCTCCTGCGCCTTATGAGCGGCGTTTTTTCGCTTTAGGAGAGTGGAATATGAATCGCCTAAGGGATGGCTAATCATCACCTAAGGAGTTGATTTTCATTCGACCTTTTCTCGCCATGCCATAGCTAAAGTAAACTTTGCTCTGGTCATTTGGCTTACCGAAAACGTTCGATATTTTACTCACTTGGTCAGCACTTTCCGGCCTTTCTTAATCTTTATCCCCTTATTTGAGGCGTTTACGCGACGCCCAACTAGGTCATAATAAGACTGGACATGGGACATGGAAGACTGAGCATTCTTCTTTTCAATATCTTCAATTCCTGTGAGCGTACCCACGGGGATGATGATGAACTGGTAACTCTTTTCGATGGGGTTACTGCTCTTGCCCGTGATGGTGTTGTTGTCGTTGATGGTCCAGAAGGCTGTGCCAGCATCTCCTCCATTCTGTATGGCCCATTTGCCGCCGTTCTCGTATAGAGCATAGGAGTTCCAACTGCTGTAGTAGGCGTTCTTGTTGATGCTGCCGAACTCGTCGAGGAACTTCGAAGAATTCTTCGCCATGGCTATCTTCCATCGCCCAGACTCGGCATCAGGCGTAATCTTCCATTGCTGGTAGTTGTCTATCGTCTTGTGGGCTTGGAAGGAGGGTTTGCTCTCTGCAGCGGGGGAGGATGTGGTGGTGAGCAGGAGACTGTCGCTATTCATGATGTAGTACGCCGTGCTGCCGTCCACTATGGGGAAGTCGGGTTGCGGGCCTCCTACGGGGATGATTTCAAAGATGGCGTTCTCGTAGGAATAGGTCTTAAGATCAGACTGAACGATTCGCGAACCGTTCGTACTCCAATAGTTGGTCTTGGCCTTGTCGGCATTTTGGATGGCGTACTTGCCATTGAGGCGATAGATGTTGTAGGTGTGCCATGCAGGATCGTAGGGGTTGATGCTCTGGCTTGCCCAGAAGGCACCAACCTCGTTGACGTATCGTCCGTCCTGCGTGCTCACTATCTTGTAGCGGTTTGTGATAGCATCGAGGGTGATGGTCCACTCGCATTTCTGAGGTTGTGCATCATCGATGGTGGCGGTAAGGGTGGGGTAGTCGCCCGTGCGTGTGCTGGAGGCGTTCTTGTTGTAGAGGTATTTCCCATCGACCTTGATGTAGTAGTTGCCATTCTCTAGCACCACTACGTCGAAGTTTTCCCATCCTTCCTTGTATTTAGCCTTGTAATCAACTATCAGCGCGCCCAGTTTCTGCTTTAGGTAAGGAGCAACCTTCTGGTCGGCAACCACAGGACGAGCACTCTTGACAGAACCTTCGAAGTTGCGACTGATGAGGGCATCCTCTTGTTCGATGAGGGATTTCACTTGCTTGTAGTCGTCGAGGAAGAGCTCGGTGTTGCCGTTGGCGATACATTCCTCCATCTCCAGCAGTAGCACTCCGCGCTGCCCCATCATCTTCATCTTCTGCAACCAAGGTGTTATCTCCTTGATGAGGTTGGGGTTGTAGTCGTCGCCAAGCAGGGCATCGGCACTTTGTATCATCTTCTCGAACTGAACCCTAAGTTCTGCTGACGATGCCGAAGCATCGAAGTTCGGACTCTCGCCTGTGCGACGGAGACCGTGGGCGGTAGAACCTAGGTCAACATTATGTTCGCAGAACACGTGGAAGGCTTCGGCCTGAGTGGGCATGATGGCTGCGATGCCACGTTCCCAGTTCTGTTCGGGATTGTAACTCTTCATGTTCCAGCTATAGTCGGCCACGCCAAAGAGGGCTACCTTCGAGGCCTCGGCATACTCCATGGGATTGCTGGCAAAGGCAGTCATCTTACTGCCAAACGCATTGTTGCCCTTGTCATTGCCATAGAACTTGCCCATGAGCATGTGACCAATGCAATAGTCACTGACGGGATAGTTGAGCCAGATGAAGGGATAGTGACCCGTGGCATTCCTGAAGAAAGTGATGTCCGCTTCGTTAATCATATCGACCACACCATCGCCCGTCCACATGATTTCGATGTCCTTGTTCAATTTATCCCGCAAGCCATTGAGGTAACTGCTGCTGGCGTTCCATCCTGCATAGGCGGCATTGTATTGGGTGGGACACATGGATAGGTGTTGCAGGTCGTCGTACTTCTCGATGAAATTGTCCCAAACGTAGTTCAACTCCGCACTCTGCAACGTGGCATCGGCACTGCCGAAGTCATCAAAGAAGATAGAGAAATTGCGCACGCCCAGGGAATAGACATTCTCCAGTTTCGACACTACTGCCTTGAAGTCTGACTCGCTGTTCGAGATACTTCCTCCTGTGTGGATGGCCCATATAAAGTCGATGTGGCGCTCACGCGCATATGTAGCCAGTTCTGCGATGACTGCTCCCTCCTTGGCAGGATAGTTGGTGCGCCACTTAGTGCGGTGGTAGGGATCGTCCTTGGGGCCATAAACATAGACGTTCATCTTGTTTGCGGCATAGAAGTCGAACTGGCGCTTGCGGTCCTCGGTGCTCCATGGATTGCCATAGAAGCCTTCAATCACACCGCGTTGCAAAGTGCTGGGATAATCCTTGATGGCTACACACATCACCTCCTCGGACTGAAGCACCTGCATCAAGGTTTGTGCAGCATAGTAAGTGCCAGCCTCGTCGCGTCCGGCAAGGATGATGGAGTCTGGGGTCACCTTGAGATAGTAACCCTGCGCTTGTGTGGGAATGAACGATGTGTATTGGCTTACTGCTTCGTCGCCGACTTCACCCACAGCCAGCACGATGCGTCCATCATCGGAATATGTGAGATTGGGTCGGTTGTTTGGCGTGATATCGTTCTGTTCGCCCTTCAGTAACTTGATGGCATAGGGGTCGGCAATCTCTGCCCCAACCAGCCGATAAGTGGCAGTGGCGCGGTCAAATGCCTTCTCGCCCCACCTCAAGCCTTGAGGCACGGGATTCAGGTCAACCTGCTGAGCAACAACTAATGCACTTGCAAATGCCAAAAACAGGGCAAACAGCGTCCTTTTCATACTTACTTTGTTATAAAGATACGTCCCTTCTTGATTTTAAGGCCCTTCTTTGTAGCGATAACAGGACGCCCACTTAAATCATACAACATTGAACTCTGAACTTTGGACTCTGAACTGGAGCGAAGCTCCTCAATTCCGTCTGCCTCAAGGAGCTCGAGTTTCATATAGTCCATATCGGGCATCCAGTTTGTGGCATTGGCGATGCGAATGGTATTCTGTCCTGCATTGAGTCGAATCTCTACTGAGCGAGTACCTACTTTGCCCCAATTGCCGGAATTCAGATTGGTAAGGTTCTGTATGCGTTGTCCGTTAACGTAAAGTACGGTCGAACGACTCTCTCCACTTATGAATCCCAGTGTCATACGATAGCGTCCGCCCGTATGGCTGTAGACATTACGCCACTCGAGATAGTTGTCGTTGCTATTGCCAAGCCAACCTACCTTGCAACCACCCGAAGCGTAGTCAACCTCGTCATATGTGCCGCTGGGCATGGTTTGGTTGTTCGTAATCTCCTGGTAAGTGCCGTTGAAGGCGGTTTCGGCTTCGTAGAGGGCGCGTTCTACGCGAGTATCGGCAACTGCACTATAGATGGCTGTTCCGTGGGCAGGTACAGTTACGGAGAGTGTTCCCTCTGCCGTTCCTGCATCCCTCTTCTTGAACAGGTCACGCAATTGGATTGTGCCTGCAAGGTCCATCTTCGAGAAGTCCACTTCTATGGTCTTTTCCTCATCGGATGGGTTATATACAGCAAAGGTACGCTTGTTGCCATTCAGCACCTCAACGTCCTTGACTAGTACATAGCATTCGCCCTCGCGCTGGCAAACATAGGCCTGAAGGTGAAGGGGATCTTGGTTGAGTGCGATGAGTTCCTTGTTCTTGAGCAGACTAAGAGTGGCTGTCTTGATGTTGGTCATATCGCATCCGATGAGTAAAGGCGATGACATGATGCACCACATGCCGAAGTGTGTCTGGTCCTCAATGTTGCTCATTGAACGGCCAACCTCCAGCATGTCCATGTCATTATAATGTCCATCGTGGCAGTAAGCAGAGAGGTAGAGGTTCTCATGCAGGATGCCCTTGATGCTGTTCCATCCGTCATAGATGTCACCCGTGGTGCGCCACGAGAAAGCGACATCGGAAATCCACGTACCGGGATAGGCCCAACGGCAAGCATTCATGCGCACGTCGGTGCGTCCCGTGTTCTTGATGGCTTGAGCAATAGAGGTATAACGCTCCCGCTCGTCCAGCTTCAGGCGGGCTTCGTTGTGGATGGGGTCGCCACCGCAGAAGTCAACCTTGATGAAGTCGAATCCCAGTTCCTTGAAGAAGAAGTCGGCATCCTGCTGGTCATGCTCGTACAACCCCACATTTTCAGCAATCTTGTCGCCACCATGATAGCATCCGCAGGTGCTATGTCCTGCATCGGAATATATGCCTGCCTTTAGGCCTTTGGAGTGAATGTAGTCGACAACTCCCTTCAAACCATTGGGGAAGCGGGTAGGGTGGATAAGCAATTGCCCCGTTTCCTCGTCACGGCCTCCAAAGTATCCATCATCAATGTTGATGTACTGATATCCACAACTCTTCAGGCCTTTGCCAACCATAGCAACAGACTGTTTACGGATGAGGTCTTCATTAATATTCAGTCCATAGGTGTTCCACGAGCTCCACCCCATGGTCGGGCCTTCGTCATCAACTGTAGTGTCTTGAGCCATGAGAGGAAGGCTCAGCAGGCAGAGCAGGAATATGCAATTGATTCGCTTCATGTCTTTATACATTAATTTATTATATGATGCTTGTTTGAACTTTCTTTCCGGAGTAAGGTATGCTTTGCTTCCTTCCGTCTGGCAGAAGGAGCGTGAATGTGCGCTTGTCTGCCATTCCGTTGAATCGTCCTTGTCGGCGTTGGATGGTGAGTTGGCACGTTTGCTCGTTCCATTGAAGGCGTATGCATGAGTTGCGTCCCTTTCGATAGTCGAGGCTAACGCCATCGTCTTCATAGAGCGTGAAATCGGCATCAGCACCAGGGAAAAGTGCAAGTGTGTCGGAAGCTAAAGGTATGATAGAGCCAGCACGTGCAAAGACGGGGATTTGCTTGTTAGTCACGGGAACGCTGACTTGCATGCCTCCCTGATATGGCTTGCCCGATGCCCAGTCATACCATCCGCCTTGTGTCTGTGGCAGATAAACGTCCCATTGACTTACGTCGGGTTGTGTGATGGGGCATACGAGGAGGGACGGACCAAACATGTATTCCGTCTCTTGCGCTAAAGCCTTAGCATCGGAAGCAAAGTCGAAGACGAGGGGACGCATCAGCATGGTTCCTTGCTCGCTTAAAAGGGAGGCAAGACTGTAGATGTACGGAATCAGTCGTTGACGCTCACGGATGCAATTGGCAATCGTCTTTTCTGCCTCCTCACCATAGCGCCAAGGTTCGGTATCACTCATGTAACCATGTACGCGCATAAGAGGTAGGTAGACAGCGGTTTGAATCCAGCGAAGCATGCGTTGGATGTAATCGGCATTTGTATATTGGTCGCCCGGACGGAAGAATCCGCCTGCGTCATAAGTCCACCAAGGTTGTCCTGACGCCATCATTCCGAGTCCGGCAATAATCTGTCGCTTCAAGGTTACCCAGTCATTACCCACATCTCCACTCCACATGGCAGCACCATATCGTTGTATGCCGGGAAAGCCAGAACGAGTGAGAATCATAGCACGCTGCTGAGGACGGTCGCGGAGACTACCTTCATATACCGTGCGATTGACGAGTAGGGGATAGAGATTGCGCACGCGTTCACCCACAATCTTGCCATTGCCCACACGCCTGCCCGCTAAGTCATCATTCTCGGGCTCTGTTGCATCTTGCCACCAAGCATCGATGCCCGTAGGCAGGAGTCGTTGGCTGAAGTGTTGCCAATAGGCATCGGCAGCATTAGGGTTGAAGAAATCGATCCATTGTGTTTGAGGAATGTAGTATCCAGCTTTCGTCATTTGTCTTCCGACCTCGCTGTTCTGGTCTATGCGTGACCAAACGGAAAGCATGAGTCGGAGATTCATGGCATGAAGCGAATCCATCATGGCTCGAGGGTTGGGATAGAATTGTTCATCGAACTGCATTGCATTCCATCCGTATTTGCCCCAATATTGCCAATCTTGTACGAGCATGTCGAGGGGGATATTACGCCTTTTGAACTCGTTTGCCACGTCCAGAATCTCCTTTTGAGAATGATAGCGCTCGCGGCAATGGATGTAGCCTAAAGCCCATCGGGGTATCAGAGGAGAGTTGCCCGTGACTGCATGAAGGGCGTGAGTGATTTCGTCGGGAGAGCCTACGAAAAGCGTATAATCGACTGCCTCGGCAACAGGAGAGCGCAATGTCGTGGTGGCATCGGTTCGACGCCAATAGAGCTTAGGATGGTCGCCACGCTCAAGTCGAGCCGCGATGGTGTGAGTGCCTGCCTTCAGGTCAACGATAACGGACGTCGTGGGAGGAAGCCACATGTTGCGGACATCGATGATGCTCTTCCCGTCGATGCTGAGATTATGTCGGCGAGCCATGCTTTGCCCGACATCGAGCATGAGGGCATATTGTCCATCCTCGGGAACATTAAGTTCGGCTTGGAAAGAGCCAGAGAATCGTTCCTCGCGACGGCCACCTTCCGTGGTGGTGACATTAACCACTTCGCGACTCCCGACTTCGTTCGAGGGCTGGAGACTTAGGTAAGAGTCACAGGGATTGAAATCCACCAAACCATAGTTGTTCCATAAAATGCCATAACCTTTATTGGAAAGGAACATGGGGATGGAGATTTGGGTGTTGACTTGCGTAAGCCTTCTGGTCAGGTTTCGCACGTCGGCATAGCCATCCTGAAATTGTCCGAGTCCATAGAGATGCTCGCCTTCAGGGGAGTCGAGTGTGAGGCTGGCAATACCCGTAAGTTCGCCCTGTACGGAAGAGGGCTTGAGGCTTTGGGCAAGAACACTGGTCACAATCTTTCCCGTCGCATCTGCAACCTCGATGCGTCCCGTTTTGGGATTAGCCACGAGGCTAAGCGACTTGGTGGAGAGAGATATTATTCCATCTTTGTCTGCTTTTGCCTTGCAGATGGAACGCATGTCTTCGGAAACGTAAAGCAAGGGCTTGTCGCCTAAGTCCATAGGGCTTATTGCAGAAGTCCAAGGTTCGATGTAACGAATGCGTACGGATTGTTCGTTAAGGGCCTTCAACTCGAGTTGTCCCTTCCCGAAAGTGAATGTCTGAGCACTTACGAGATGAACTGCAAAGAGCAGGGGAGTAAGTAATAGGATGCGCTTCATAGGGAATAATTATTTCTTGAATTGCCACCAATCGAGGCGAACGTCGCCCTTGGCTTCGAGGATATAGAAATAGAGGTCATGGATACCTGTAGGAATCTTAGACTTAAGTTGGGCGGATACTTGACGATAGTCGTCGACAGATCCAGTGGGTTCGATGGTGATGGTGCATAGTTGCTGACCACCCGGCGAATCGAGGCATACTGCGATAACAGCTTTGGCTTCGGGGGCTGCAGCGGCACTAAGGGTGAAAGAGCGTGGGGCTTTCTTCCCAAAATCTACACTACGCAGACGGATGTATTCGCCTGCATTAAGGTCATAGACATAGAGATTCTTGTGTCCCGTGCTATAGGCAAACTGGTCGACAACACTCTTTCCGCGTGCCTTGGACACCAGTTCACGAGTACCGGCAATGCCCACCTTCTCGGTGCGTAACCCATATCCCCAAGCCATCGTTTCTGCTTCCACACGACGGTAAGGATTGAGGTTACCTACGGGAGACAATTCCTTGTGGTCGAGCCAATAAGGAACTTCGTTGACTGTGCCATCGGCGTTGTACGTCATTTCCGCAACGCTTACCGAACGGCGCTCGAAGTGATTCTTCGTTTCGAAATGGAGCAAGTCGTAATCCTGTCCGAAGAGATAGGTGTGACCCTTAAAGTCGGCAATACCCGGATGGTTGCCTCTGTCGCGTGGGGTGGGGGCCATCAGATAACCTTTACATTGCCAGGGGCCTTGCGGAGAATCGCTCATAGCATAGCCAATGCCTTCAGGACAGCAAGTCGACGCATAGGCGAGATACCAGTGATTATTGCGTTCGTAGAGCCAAGGTCCTTCCTGATAGTGGTCGATGCGATAGTCGAGTTTCACGATGTCGCCTTCCGTCGAAATCATGTCTTTGCCCAAACGCACATAATAGGTGTTGGGATTGCCCCAGTACATCCATGCTTGTCCTTCCTTATCTATGTACACGGTCGGATCGATGTCGTCCCAATGTTCGCGTTGCCAAACCAGAGGCTTGCCCAACGGGTCTTTGAAAGGACCATAAGGAGAGTCGGCAACCAGTACGCCTATGCCGTGTCCGTGGAGAGGGCAATAGAGATAGTACTTGCCATTACGCTCTACACACTGTACAGCCCAGGCTCCATTATCCCGGCCACGCCAACTGAAGTCGCGAAGCGAAGCCACGGGACCATGATCGGTCCAGTTCACCATGTCGGTGGTGGAATAGAGAAGCCAGTCGTACATGAAGAAACCAGCGGAGTTACGCTCGCGTGCGTCCATGATCTCATCGGCATGAGAGTCGTGACTAACATATAAGAATAAGGTATCGCCAACGACCAGCGGAGAGGGGTCGGCGGTGTAGTGGGTTTGCAAGATAGGCAAGTTCAGGTTCGTCTCTTCGTCCAACTGCCACCAGTCGATATTGAAGAGATGAGGCCCCTTGCGTCCGTGGAAGGTAAGATACAGGTCGTGAACACCTGTAGCATTGCGGGGAAGGAAGGTGTCAAAGGTTCTCCATTGTTCCCAAACTCCGGTTCCTGTGATTTCAACAGTACCCAGACGCAATCCACGCACGCTGTCGACATGAAGTTCGATTGTGCCTCCACGCAAGGCAGAAGCCGCCCTGACGGTAAACTTCCTTGCTCCAAACGAACCGAGGTCAACGCTTTGCAGTTTTATCCAATCGCCATTGTGAATGTCACTGACATAGACACCCGTCTGATCATTATGTGTGGTGCGCACTCCCTTAGAGAATGCCATCGTCTCAGCCTCGACTCGACGGTAGGGATTAAAGTTTGCGATGGGCTTCACACCCTCTCTCGTTGGCGTTATGGTGGGGAACTTGCCGTCGGCAGTATATTGGAATTCCTCGACAGACGTGCTTCTGCCAAAGCCTCCACCTCCGGGCAACCACCCTGTGTGGTAGAAGAAATAGCTGTGACCACGGAAGTCAGTCACTCCGCAATGATTCGTGAAGGAATCCGTGCCTCCAAGCGGCATGATTTCTCCCTCATAGTGCCAAGGTCCGAGTGGGTTGTCAGCAGATGAGTAAGAGATGTGTTCAGGCACTCCGCCTGCCGCATAAAGTAGGAGCCATCGGTTGTTGCGCTGCATCAGCCAAGGGCCTTCGACGTATGAGTCGCGATACTTCTTGCCTTTTTCCCTTTGGTTCATTGGAGGCGAACCAAAGCCTTCCTCCGTCATATCGATGAGATGGACGTCGCCTTTCGTATGTATCATGTCGTCTTGCAACTCGAGTGCATAGACACGAGGATTGCCCCACATGACCCAGGCCTGTCCTGTCTTCTCGTCAATCCATACGGTTGGGTCGATGTGATCCCACGAACCATTCTCGTAGAGAGGGCGTCCGAGTGCATCGCGATAAGGGCCTTCCGGACGATTTGCTACCGCTACACCGATGGCCATACCGCCAGACAGTTTGGAGTGGGCGCAGATGTACCAATAGTACTTTCCGTTGCGTTCGATGCATTGTGAAGCCCATGCGCGGTCGTCGGCCCAGGAGAAACTCTCCAAAGCCAAGGGCGAGCCGTGATCCGTCCAGTTGACCATGTCGCGGGTGGAATAGACGCGCCACTCCTGCATCCAGAAGAAGTCGGCTTTGTCCTCATCGTGTCCTGTGAAGACATAAAGAATGGAATCGCCGACAGACAAGGGTGCGGGGTCGGTGGTAAAGCAGGTTTGCACAATGGGGTTTTGCGCTTGAAGCGTCGATGCTGCTGTCATTAACAGCAACATAAGCAGTCTTGCTCGTTTGAAGTTTGCCATATGAAATGATACTTAATAGTTTTTCTCAATGGCAAAGTTAGCGAATAACCTTATTGGCCTTTATGCTTTATGTTCCAAAGACTTGTGTGTTTGTCTCATTTGACTCTTTTACATCAATTCAAACACGCCCGTTGGGGTTTGTCGATTCAGAATCTCGAGGCCAAAGTCAGCTCCCGCCACAATGCCGTAGCTGCGCAATACCGCCTCGACGGTCTTGCGAGCCAGTTCGGGATGGTTATTTTCTTCACTAAGATGGCACAACCACACCTGACGCAACACTGGAGAGGCATAGGTGACGAGGGCATCGGCACACTGGCGGTTGGACAAATGTCCCTTGCTGCTTCGAATACGCGACTTCAGGTAGTTGGGATAAGGCCCTTGCTGCAACATCTCCTCGTCGTGATTGGCTTCCAGCACCAGGTAATTGGCTTCGCCAATAGCTTCAGCCACGGTCGGGGTTACTTCTCCGACGTCGGTGGCTAGACAGAAGATGGTGTCGCCCTGTTTGATGCGATATCCCACGCAGTCACTGCTGTCGTGTGAAACCTCGAACGGAGTGATTTGAAGGTCGCCTATGAGCATCGTCTCGCCTTTGTACAGATAGCGTCGGCTGGTTTCTGTAACCTTCGAGGTCGTGCAATAGTTGTTGTTGATGCCTATATGCACCTTCTCTGTGGCATAGATGAGTTTCCCGTAGTCGTTAGCCAGATTGCCAACGGCCTTAATGTGGTCGGCATGGTCGTGGGTAATGAAGATGCCGTCAATAGCCTCTATCGAGAACCCGTAATCGCGCAACGTCGTCTTGAGCGTTCGCACTGGGATGCCGGCATCTATGAGTATACTACATTTTTCGGTCTTGAGGTAATAACAGTTCCCACTACTGCCACTCCCCAAGCATAAGAATTTTATCATTGGGTTAGTTATTTTCACGACAAAGATACAAATAAATTAAGAATGAAGAATTAAGAATGAAGAATTAATTGAAAAAATATTATGCATTATGCATTATGAATTATGAATTAGTTACTATCTTTGCGAATGTAAAATGTTCCTTATGAGACGAAACTTGTTATTTTTCCTGCTTGCCTTCGTGCTTGCGTCCTCTTGCAGTCGGGACAATGATCCCGAGCGGATAGCCGAGCGTTTCCTTGCTTCCTACCTTGATTGTGATTTCTCTCGTGCCACCAAGCTGGCTTCGGAGGGTATGAAGGAAATGGTGAGTTGGCGTGCGTCGAACCTGACTCAAGCCGATTTGGATGTGCTAAACGCAAGGGAGACTCCTGTGGAAGTGGAGGTGGATGATGTGGAGTCGTATGCCGATTCGTGCATCGTCACACTTAAGGCCAGCGATGCTTTGTTGGTGGATAGCATAAGCTCGACGGCTCGCATCGGAGAAGGACGCTTCCGCCTGATACTGCGCAAAGAAAAGGGCAGCAACTGGAAGGTTGCCACCCTTGTTCCTATCTCCTAATTTGTATTGTATTTAACCCTTTGCCCGATTGCTCTTGCCCCTTTTCCTTATTGGACAATCCCTTAGGCCTTATTGCGGAAGCTCTCAGGGCATATTGTCGAACCCCTTAGGCCTTATTGATTTGCACCTTAGGTATGATTGGCCTCGAACATAGGTTCGATGCGTCTCGAACCTAGGCTCAAAGTGTCTCGAACCTAGGCTCGATGAATCGTCTACTCTATTTCCCATTCATAGAGACCTGCCGACTTGTCCTTGTTGATTTGCACTTCAAGCTTCACAGCTGTGGTTTCAACGGGGTCGAAATTTACGGTGCAGGGAACACCCTTCTGCACGGGATACTGGTCGGGATTGGGAACTTCCTTCCATTCTCCTGCGCTGTCCTTGTAGTAAAGCTTCCAGCTATCGGGAATCTTACAGCCTTGCCAAGGTTGGTCGTCGAACCAATAGACGGTGCTTCGCTGGATGCTTGCCTTCTCAGCAAAGGTGTAAGTTATCCACTCCGTCGAACCCTGCTTCGGCCACCAGTGTGTGTAAGGGATAGAGCGGTCGTTCCCGTTCTTTGGAATGAGGCGGTCGTTGATGCTGCTCAATGACGGGATTCGTGACGAAGTCCCAATCTTGCTCTTCGAAGCAAGGGTGGGAGGCACGGCAGGTCTGGTAGCTCTCAACTGCCAAGGAAGCCATACCATCATGCGACCTGGTCCTCTGTGATTCCAGGCATAGTAAGGGATGAGTTTAAGACGAACGTCTTTCGTCGAGAGCTTTCCCTCCTGGTCGAAGTTGAGTATCTGTGCGTCAGTCGTTAAGGTATTCAAGGGAACAGTCAGAGGCGTAGCTTTAATGGCAAATTGTTCCTTGTTCATCGTGAATTGAGGACGCTGGTTCAGCAAGATGCTCCCAAGGTCAAAATCGTTGTCTGGCCATTCGGCACAATAGACGATAGGACCTCTTTCGATTGCAACTCGGCCTTGGTCGGCAGAAACCAGTTCTGTGGCGGTCACCAGACGGGGTTCCATGTCGAAGTGAATCTCCACTCGGTCGCCCTTCTTCCACTTTCTGTCGATGCCCAGATAACCGTTCTCCAGTTGTCCTTCAACCACTTGCCCGTTCACGGTGACTTTATATCCCAGTCGCTTGGTATCGGCATAAGAGTAAAGGTCGCTTGGCACAACCTTGTTCTGCACCCATCCGGGAATGCGGATGCGAAGGCGGAAGTTGCCTGCCTTGTTCTTGTCGACACTGAGCACGATATTGCCTTCCCAAGGGTAATTGGTTTCCTGACGAAGCACCACCTCCTTACCCATGACCTTGAGCGTGGCAGTGTTGCCACCAAAGAGGTTGACATAAAGGTCGCGCTCGTGTGTCTGGTAGAAGTAACCCGGAACTGAGGGGATGAAGCGACAAATGTTCGACGGACAGCAAGCGCAACCAAACCAAGCCTGACGCTGGTGCTGACCCATCGACTCCAAGGGATTGGGGTAGAAGAAACCTCCACCATCGAGCGACACTCCGGAGATGACTCCGTTGTAGAGCGTGCGTTCGAGCACATCGTAATACTTCGATTCGCCGTGCAGGAGGAATAGACGATGGTTGACATACACGTTTCCGATGGCGGCGCAAGTCTCGCAATAGGCCGACATGTTGGGCAATTCGTAGTTCCTGCCAAAGGCTTCACCACTCGATGTGCTTCCAATACCGCCAGTGATGTACATCTTCTTTCCTACGATGTTCTCCCAGATGCGGTCGATGGCTTGGATGTAAGCCTTGTCGCCAGTAAGGGCTGCAACATCGGCCATACCTGAATACATGTATGCCGCACGAACGGCGTGTCCAACGGCTTCGTCTTGTTCGATAACGGGTTTGTGGGCTTGTGAGTAGTCGTGAACAATAGTGGTCTTGCCTCTGTAGTCAAGCAGGAACTTAGCCTCGTCCAGATACTTTTTCTCGCCTGTAATTGTGTAAAGTTTCGCGAGTGCCATTTCGGGAATCTGATGACCTGGAACCACGCAAGCCTGACCGGGATTGGGACCTACCTCACGACATACGCAATCGGCATAGCGAATGGCAATGTCGAGGAATGTGCGTTCGCCTGTCGCCTGATAGTGGGCAATAGCTCCCTCCACCATGTGTCCAAGGTTGTACAACTCATGGCTCAGGTCCTCTTCCTTCACCCAACGCTTCGGTCCGCTCCATTCGTGCGGATGCTTGGGATTCATCGTGCGAGCCGTGTAGAGGTAACCGTCAGACTCTTGTGCCGAAGCTACGATGGCAAGCACGCTATCGATATAGGCCTTCAGCTTCTTATCGGGATAGGTTTGAAGCAGATAACTGGCACCTTCGATGGTCTTGTACACATCGGTGTCGTCGAACGAGTATCCGCCAACCTTCACGTCACTGGTGTCCTCGCCTTTCAATTGACGGGCAGCAATCTCGAAATTCTTGTAACGTCCTTCGCTCTCGCATTTCGAGAAAGCCAAAGGGATGGTTACGTCACGGCTGGCTTGCAGTCGCTGACCCCAGAATGTGCCTTGCTCGATGCTTACGCTTGTGAACGGCACGGGTTGAATGGGATAGCTCTGGCCAAAAGCCGAGAGCAGGAATGAAAAACTAAAAATGATTAAAGCAATACGTTTCATAGTGTATTATGATTTAATGTTAGTCGTCTGTTAGCTTCCTGTAGCGTGCGCGCTTGGGTTCTTCTATGCCCAGTCGCTTGCACTTGTTGGCTTCGTATTCCGAGTATGAGCCTTCGAAATAGAACACATTACCGTCGCCTTCGTAAGCGAGGATATGCGTGCAGATGCGATCGAGGAACCATCGGTCGTGGCTTATGATTACGGCACAACCCGCAAACGATTCCAGACCTTCCTCCAAAGCACGAAGCGTGTTCACGTCAATATCGTTTGTCGGTTCGTCGAGCAATAGCACGTTGCCTTCCTGCTTTAAGGCCATAGCCAAGTGCAGGCGATTGCGCTCACCACCAGACAATACGCCACACTTCTTCTCTTGGTCAGCACCAGAGAAATTGAAGCGCGAGAGGTAAGCCCTGACATTAATGTCTCGGCCTCCCATGCGAATGAGTTCATTGCCCTGACTGATAACCTGATAGACACTCTCGTCGGCCTTGATGTCGTGGTGACTCTGGTCCACATACGCCAACTTCACCGTTTCACCAACCTCGAACGTGCCTGCATCGGGCTTCTCTAACCCCATAATCATGCGGAAGAGCGTGGTTTTACCTGCTCCGTTAGGGCCAATGACACCCACAATGCCGTTGGGTGGAAGCATGAATTCAAGGTCCTTGATGAGCACCTTATCGCCATAGGCCTTCGATACACCGTGAGCCTCGATGACTTTGTTGCCCAGACGAGGACCGTTAGGTATAAATATTTCCAGCTTTTCCTCGCGTTCCTTTTGCTCTTCATTCAGCATCTTGTCGTAAGAGTTCAAACGTGCCTTACCCTTTGCCTGGCGGGCCTTTGGCGCCATACGCACCCATTCCAACTCTCGTTCCAAGGTTTTACGACGCTTGGACGCAACCTTCTCCTCCATCTCCATTCGCTTCGTCTTCTGCTCAAGCCAACTCGAGTAATTGCCTTTCCAAGGTATGCCTTCGCCTCGGTCGAGTTCCAGAATCCATCCTGCCACATCGTCAAGGAAATAGCGGTCATGTGTTACGCAGATAACAGTTCCTTCATATTGCTGTAGGTGTTGCTCTAACCAGTCGATGGACTCTGCGTCGAGGTGGTTCGTAGGCTCGTCAAGCAGAAGCACATCGGGCTTTTGCAATAGCAGTCGACATAGGGCCACACGACGGCGTTCGCCTCCCGAAAGCACACCGCAAAGTTGGTCGGCAGGTGGGCAACGCAAAGCATCCATAGCTCTTTCAAGACGACTATCGAGATTCCACGCATCTGTGGCGTCGATGATGTCCTGCAGCTCTCCTTGGCGAGCAAAGAGCTGATTCATTTTGTCCTCGTCTTCGTAGTATTCGGGCAATCCAAACTTTTGGTTAATCTCCTCGTACTCGGCTAATGTGTCAACTATTTGTTGGACTCCTTCCTTAACCACATCGATAACCGTCTTTGTGTCATCGAGTTGCGGATCTTGAGGCAAATAGCCTACGGAATAGCCTGGAGCAAACACCACTTGGCCTTGATAGCTTTGGTCAAGTCCGGCTATAATCTTCATCAATGTCGATTTACCCGAACCGTTAAGACCGATGATGCCAATCTTTGCACCATAGAAGAAGGAAAGGTAAATGTTCTTGAGTACTTGTTTCTGGTTTTGTTGGATGGTTTTGCTTACGCCCACCATCGAGAAGATAATCTTCTTGTCGTCTGTTTGTTGTGCCATGTAACCTTTTATGTGATTTTCAGGGCGAAGATACAAATAAGTGGGCAAAAACGCAAATAAAATCAAGAAATTCTGCTCCTTTCGGTCTATGATGTGGCTAAAGGAATCTCAAATGGTGTTGCACACTCGTATGCACATAAAAAAACGATGGCGAAAACCAAGGTCTCCGTCATCGTATCGTTTTGCGTAATTTCGTTACGCGTATATTATAATAAGGTATAGCAATCGGCGTTATTGCCCCTTAATCTTGCTCTTCTTGTCATTGAGCAAGGTGAAGCATAGGTACGTCTTCTTTGCCGATAGCACGGTGCGGAACTTCTTCTCGTATGTCTTCTTTACTGCCAGTTCCTTCTCGTCGGAAGACCATTTTAGAGTCAGCAGGGTTTGTGCTTGTTTTTCCGTCAGAGAGCCATTGCTGATGTTTGCTTGAAGCTTCTCCTTCAGGTCATCGTATTCTTTATTGGCGACCTTCTTGTCGGCAAGATAACTCTGAAGCAGGGGACGCAGTTTGGCTTGTATCTCTTTGTTTACGCCTATCTTCTTGAGTACGTAGGCAACTCGCAGGTCGGCATTCTTACCTGCCTGCATCATGGTGGGGGCTCCGAACAGGAGTGCAAGGGCGAGAAGCCCTGTGAGTAAGAATTTGCTATTCATAGTTTTAGGTATTAAAAGCTTTCGCTGCCAAAGGTACGAATAAGCGAGTAAAAAGCCAAATATATTTGTGGAAAAATAAAAGAAAAACTTATAAACGTGTCGCAATCGTAGTATTAAAGGGACGTGTGCCAATGGACGCAAAAAAATGCATAATAAAACCGAAAAAAATAATGGTAAATGGTAAATGTAAAATGATAAATTATTACTATCTTTGCACTCCCATTTCCATGTTAATATTATGCCAACAACGAATCAAAACACCAGCCGCAAAGGGCGGCAGACGAAGCAGAAAGTGGTAGAAGTACCCCAAATGGACGCATACGGACGCAAGCAACCTCAGCAGCTCGATTTCGAAGCAGCAGTGTTGGGTGCAATGCTTGTCGAGCAGGAGGCTTATGAAAGAGTCAACAACCTGCTAACGCCAGAGGTCTTCTACGACCATCGCAACCAGATTATATATAAGGCCATTCAGTCCTTGCAGATGAATCAGCGTCCTGTTGATGTCATCACCGTTCCGCAGTACCTTGAGTCGCAAGGCGAACTTGAGGAAGCCGGAGGTGTGATGTATATTGCCCAATTGAGTCAGAACGTAATCACATCGGCTCACATAGAATATCAGGCTCAGATCATCCAGCAAAAGTATCAGGCTCGCAGGCTGATAACCTTCTCCAGTCGTGTGCTTGCCGGAGCTTTCGACCCCACTCAGGATGTTGCCGACCTTATGAATCAGACCGAGCATGAGCTTTATGATATAGCCAAGGAGACCCAGCGCACATCGTACACGCAGATTAATCCTGTTGTGGAGGAGGCAATGGCAAAGATTAAGGAGAACATGGGACGTGCCGACGGACTCTCAGGCTTGAACACGGGCTTTGAGAAACTGAATCGCATAACGAATGGATGGCAAAATTCCGACCTCATCATCATTGCCGCTCGTCCGGCTATGGGTAAGACGGCCTTCATCCTTTCTATGATGAAACGCATGGCTGTTGACATGCACATTCCCGTGGCTATGTTCTCATTGGAAATGGCTAACGTGCAGTTGGTTAACCGCCTGATTTCGAATGTGTGCGAGATTCCTGGCGAGAAGCTGAAGAGTGGACAACTGTCGCAAGTGGAATTGAGTCAACTCGATGCCCGCGTAAACTTGCTTACCGATGTTCCCATCTTTATCGACGACACCCCTCAGCTTTCCATCTTCGAATTGCGTACGAAGGCTCGTCGCTTGGTTCGTGAAAATGGCGTGAAGATGATACTCATCGACTACCTGCAACTGATGAATGCCTCGGGTATGTCTTTTGGAAGCCGACAGGAAGAGGTTTCTACTATTAGTAGAAGCTTGAAGGCGTTGGCGAAAGAATTGAACATCCCCATTGTTGCCCTTTCTCAGTTGAATCGTGGTGTGGAGAATCGTGAAGGCAACGAAGGAAAGCGTCCGCAACTGTCCGACCTTCGTGAGTCGGGTGCCATCGAGCAGGATGCCGATATGGTTTGCTTCATCCATCGTCCCGAGTATTACAAGATCTATGAAGTGGAAGGTGTGGACATGACGGGTAAGGCTGAGTTCATCATTGCCAAGCATCGTAATGGTGCCACCGACCTCATTCGCTTGCGCTTCCGCAACAAGTATGCACGTTTCGAGGATTATGAGGATTATGGACCTGCTCCCTTGCCTGGTTCGGAGTATCCCTCGACGAAGTCAACGCAGGGTTCCGATGTTGAAAGCATGGAGTTAAACATGCCCGATAGTCCTCTTCCTAACAGTCCTTTTGGTCCGAGTGACCCTGTAACGGACAATACACCACCGTTCTAGATAGATAAATTTATAATTTATAATTCATAATTCATAATATTTTACTACCTTTGCACCCAAATTGTAAAATCGTCAAATCGTCAAATTGTAAATTTAAAATATGAATATCTCTTATAAGTGGCTCCACGAGTATGTTGATTTCGACATGTCGGCTCAGGAAGTAGCGGCAGCATTGACAAGCATAGGCTTGGAAGTCGATGGGGTAGAGGAAGTTCAAAGCATCAAGGGTGGTCTTGAAGGTATCGTCATTGGTGAGGTTCTCACCTGCGAGCCCCATCCCAATAGTGACCACATGCATGTTTGTACGGTAAATCTCGGTCAGGGCGAACCCGAACAGATCGTTTGTGGCGCTCCTAATGTAGCCGCAGGACAAAAGGTGGTTGTTGCTACGCTTGGCACAAAACTATACGATGGCGACCAGTGCTTCACCATCAAGAAGAGCAAGTTGCGTGGCATAGAATCCAATGGCATGATTTGTGCCGAGGATGAGATCGGTATCGGCACCAGCCATGCTGGCATTATCGTATTGCCTGAGGATGCAGTGCCTGGTACGCCTGCCGCCGAATACTATCATCTGGAGAGTGACTTCCTCATCGAAGTTGATATTACTCCCAACCGTGCCGATGCTTGCAGTCACTATGGCGTGGCTCGCGACCTTTATGCTTGGTTGGTACAGAATGGTAAGAAGACAGCCCTCCATCGTCCTTCGGTGGATGGTTTCAAAGTCGATAACCACGACCTGCCCATCAAAGTTACCGTAGAGAACAGCGAGGCTTGTCCCCGCTATGCTGCTGTGTCGTTGAAGAACTGCGAGGTGAAGGAAAGCCCCGAATGGCTGAAGACGCGTCTGACCACCATCGGTCTGCGTCCCATTAACAATATTGTGGATATCACCAACTATGTGATGATGGCCTTTGGACAACCTCTCCATTGCTTCGACGCCGACATGGTGAAGGGGCAGGAGATTGTGGTGAAGACCATGCCCGAAGGCACACCTTTCGTCACCCTCGACGGCGAGGAACACAAGTTGAGCGACCACGACCTTGCCATCTGCAACGTCGAAGAACCCATGTGCATTGCTGGCGTCTTTGGTGGAAGGGGTAGTGGCACTTATGAGACCACGAAGAATGTAGTGCTGGAGAGCGCATACTTCAATCCCACATGGATTCGCAAGTCGGCTCGTCGTCATGGTCTCTCCACAGATGCTTCGTTCCGTTTCGAGCGTGGCATCGATCCCAATGGCACTATCTATGCACTGAAACAGGCCGCCCTCCTGGCTAAGGAGTTGGCAGGTGCGGAGATTAGTATGGAGATTGTCGATGTCTATCCCGAACCCATACAGGACGCCATCGTCGAACTGAAATACGACTACGTCAACAATCTCATAGGTAAGTTCATTCCTCAGGAGACGGTGAAGAGCATTGTCGAGAGTCTGGAGATGAAGGTACTCGAAGAGACGGCAGAAGGCCTGAAGTTGCAGGTTCCCGCCTATCGTGTCGATGTCCAGCGCCCTTGCGATGTTGTGGAAGACATCCTGCGCATCTATGGTTACAACAACGTGGAGATGCCTGCCTCCGTCAACACTTGCGCTGTCGTGAAAGGCGATGTCGATAAGAGTCATAAGTTGCAGAACGTCGTTGGCGAGCAACTCGTAGGCGCAGGCTTCCATGAGATTCTCAACAACTCGCTTCAGCGTGGTGCATACTACGAAGGCCTTGAGAGCCTGAAAGCCGAGAACTGCGTTCGCCTGCTCAATCCTCTGAGTCAGGACTTGAATGTGCTGCGTCAGACCTTGCTTTTCGGAGGCCTTGAGAGCATAGCCCGCAACATTTCGTATCGTGCTTCCGACCTAGCTTTCTTCGAGTTCGGTAATTGCTACCATTATCAGGAATCGCGTCGTTGCCCCGGCATCATTCCTGGTGTCAGCAGCAGTCGCGACCCGGAAGTCATCAAACACGTCTTGGATGCCTACAGCGAAGAGTTCCATCTCGGACTCTGGCTCACGGGTAAGCGTGTCTCTGGCAGTTGGGCGCATCCCGATGAGGACACCTCCTTCTACGAACTGAAAGCCCACGTCATGAACATTCTTACGCGTCTGGGCGTTCCTTTCGGCGCCATCGTCTTTGGACAGGGAAAGAGCGACCTCTTCGACAAGAGCATAGAGATTTGCAACCGAGGCGGCAAGCAGTTGGTAGAGATGGGTGTCGTTGCCCTGAAGCAACTGAAGAAGTTCGATATCGAACAGCCCGTCTATTATGCCGACCTCAACTGGGCGCAGTTGATGCGTCTCGTTCGTAATCAGAAGCTCACAGCCACAGACCTGCCCAAGTATCCTGCCGTAAGTCGCGACCTGGCACTCCTGCTCGACAAGAGTGTGGAATTCGCCCAGGTAGAGCAAATCGCTTACCAGACAGAGAAGAAACTGCTTCGCGAAGTTCGCCTGTTCGATGTCTATGAAGGCAAGAACCTGCCTGAGGGCAAGAAGTCGTATGCTGTCAACTTCATCCTTCAGGATGAGACCAAGACCATGGGTGACAAGCAGATCGATGCCATCATGCAGCGTCTCATTCAGAACCTAACCACTCAACTGAACGCGGAACTGAGATAAATTACCAAATAAATCGTAAATTTGTAAATCGTAAATATATATTATGGGAAGAGCATTTGAATACCGTAAAGCTACCAAGCTGAAGCGCTGGGGCCACATGGCAAAGACATTCACCCGCCTGGGCAAGCAAATTGCCATTGCCGTAAAGGCAGGAGGTCCCGAACCCGAGAACAATCCCTCGTTGCGTAGTGTCATCGCCGTCTGCAAGCGTGAGAACATGCCGAAGGACAACATCGAGCGTGCCATCAAGAACGCAATGGGTAAGGACCAGAGCGACTACAAGAGTGTCACCTACGAAGGCTATGGCCCTCACGGCGTTGCCGTCTTCGTCGACACCCTCACCGACAACACCACCCGCACCGTCGCCGACGTGCGCAGTGTCTTCAACAAGTTCTCTGGCAACATGGGTACCACAGGTTCCCTCTCCTTCCTCTTCGACCACAAGTGCGTGTTCACCTTCAAGAAGAAGGCCGACATGGACATGGACGACTTCATCCTCGACATGATTGACTACGGAGTCGATGAAGATTTCGACGAGGAATACGACGAGGACAAGGACGAAACCACCATCACCATCTACGGCGAGCCTACAAGCTACAACGAGATTCAGAAGAAGCTCGAGGCCGACGGGTTCGAGGAGGTCGGCGGTGAGTTCACCTACATCCCCAACGACCTGAAGGACGTCACTCCCGAACAGCGTGAAACCATCAACAAGATGGTGGAGCGCCTCGAAGAGTTTGACGATGTACAGACCGTCTATACTAACATGAAGCCTGAAGAGTAAGCGAGAGCAGAGCCGAGTTCACTCGAGCTATGCCGAGCGGGATTCGGCTCGAATGAAATTCAAGCCTGAAGAGTAAGGGGGATTTACGAGTTGTCGATTTACTATTGACTATTTATGTACGATTTGGATAATTTAGCTATTTAATTATGTGCGACAAAAAGTCCAATTACAAAATAGAAAAATAAATAGTAAATCGTAAATGGTAAATGGTAAATTTGTAAATTGAAAATTATTCTATGCTTTACACATGTGAGGGTACTTGCAGTAAGTTCATCGATGTCGAGACCGACGCCGAGGGACGCATAAGTCACTGCTTCTTCCACGGAGGCTGTCACGGCAACACCCAGGGCATCTCGAAGCTCGTCATCGGCAAGACCCCTGACGAAGTCATCCGCCTGCTCGACGGCATCCGTTGCGGTTCGAAACCCACCAGCTGTCCCGACCAACTCTGCCGGGCGCTGGAACAACTAAAGAAGGGGTGAAGAAGTGATTCGAGGCGAAGCCTCAAGCGAACACTTTATTGTCAACAAATAAAATGAACCGAGAGCCCACGGGGTTTCTCGGTTCTTTCATTCTTCATACTTCACTAGGCGAAGCCGTTAAGCGCTTACGTGCTTAAGGGTCCTTAGGTTCGCGGTCGGTTGAACAATTATTCGGCGCGCTTCGAATGCTTGTTCATTGAGGCTTGCGCCTCGAGCCTGCTTTCGCATCCTTCCCTTAAACCAATATAAAGTTGCGAAATAATCATCACAGAAACAAATATATCTAATATCTTCTTAAAGTATTAGTTGAATGTTTCTCAGAATGGCTATTAGGCGTAAGAATAATCAAAACAGTGACAAATGACAGTTGTACAGTTCGATATGAAGGGGGGCATTTGTCTCCTGCCGTTACCTACTACTTTTACTTACTTTATTCTATTTATTATTTATTTAAAAGTATATTATTAATAATAAATTAATAATAATTATATAATAAACAATAATAATTTAAACAATAATCAAGTCCCTTTACCTAAAGTACCCCCCCTAAAAATAACTGTACAACTGTACAACTGTCACTGCGAAACATTTTTTGCTCGCAAGTAGATTGTTAACTTTAACTTTTAATTTGAACTATGCTCCCCTTACTTGTAATCCTCCGGCGTAAAGGTGACGTCGAGCAGGGGACGGCCGGTCGTCTGGGAGATGTAGCAATAGCGAAAGTTGCAGCCGTGTTCCTTGTGTGACTTTAGCTGTAGTGAACTGCGTACGTTCTGCAGCAGTTGCTGCTGGAAAGCCTCGGCAGGGAATAGTTCGCTGTCGTCGGCAATACCGTTGACGGTGTAGTAGTAGCCAATGGTCTGCGTGGGCTGGTCGTAGTTCATGCTGTCGAGTGTGGTGTATATGTCCATGTGCTTGGGGGCCTCTTTGACGTTGAAATGTTCTACTTCGGCCTGCACACGTTCGTCGAAGGTCTGTTTCCGGCAACCCGACACGAGGGTGAGGGACAGTATCAGCAACAATGCAGTCTTTTTCATGTCAGTGTGTTTTGTGTGTTCGAAGGTCAAAGTTAAACATAAATTACGAATTACGAATTACAAAAAGGCATTTATTTTCATTTTTATAGTTTTGCCGTCAATTGACATAAGTCAAGAAAACGAAGGAAAAAGTGAGTTAATCCCTAATCCCTAATCTCTTTTCTCCATACTTTCCGTACCTTTGCAGTGTCAAAAGACAATGGTATTTTAAGTTAATAAGGTAAATTAAAAGATTATGAACGAGAAAGTTGGTACAATCGCAGGCCAGATTTGGAATGCATTGAACGAAAATGGTGCTTTGAACAACAAGGACCTGAAGAAGGCTGCTAAGGTTAAGACCGACAAGGAACTGTTCCTGGGTCTGGGTTGGTTGCTCCGCGAGGACAAGGTAACCGTTACCGAAGCAGAGAAGGACATTGTTGTAGCCCTCAACTAAGCGAAATTGTAATTACATTTTAGAGAAAAATGCCTCGAATCGTATGGTTCGAGGTGTTTTTTTTGTGCTTCTTATTTTTGAGGCAAGCCTCGAGCATAGGATGCACCTAGGCAATACCCAATAAAAAACGGATAGTGCTTCGCACATAGGTCTATCGCCCTAATTATGCCAACATTAAAAATAATGTAAACATCTTTTGTGTTTTGTCGTCATAATTTCCCGTTCTTTATTTGGTATTTCGCTCGGTTTTCACTATATTTGTACCCCAAACGGCATCACATGCAAAAAAACATTCGTAACTTCTGCATCATTGCACACATCGACCATGGAAAATCGACCTTGGCCGACCGACTGCTGGAATTTACGAACACCATAGAGGTTACCGAAGGGCAGATGCTGGACGACATGGACCTGGAGCGGGAGCGTGGCATCACCATCAAGAGTCATGCCATACAGATGGAATACAAACGCGACGGGGAGACCTACATCCTGAACCTTATCGACACTCCGGGACACGTTGACTTCTCGTATGAGGTAAGCCGTTCCATTGCCGCTTGTGAGGGCGCTCTGCTGGTGGTGGACGCTACGCAGGGCGTGCAGGCACAGACAATCTCGAACCTGTACATGGCCATCGACCACGACTTGGAAATCATTCCTATCGTGAACAAGTGCGACATGCCGAACGCTATGCCTGAGGAAGTGGAGGACGAAATCGTGGACCTGATCGGTTGCAAACCAGAGGACATCATCCGGGCCAGTGGTAAGACGGGACAGGGCGTGCAGGAGATACTGGACGCCGTGGTGGACAGAATCCAACCTCCCTGCGGCGACGAGAATGCTCCCCTGCAGGCACTCATCTTCGACTCTGTGTTCAATCCCTTCCGAGGCATCATCGCTTACTTCAAGATAGTGAATGGTAGCATCAAAAGTGGAGAGCAGGTGCAGTTTATCAATACGGGCAAGGAATACAAGGCCGACGAGATAGGTGTGCTGAAGATGGACATGGTGCCTCGCAAGGAGTTGCATTGCGGAAATGTGGGTTACATCGTCTCGGGCATAAAGACGGCAACAGAGGTGAAGGTGGGCGATACCATTACCTCGCTTGCCAACCCCACGAGAGAAGCTATTGCAGGATTCGAGGAGGTGAAGCCGATGGTCTTTGCCGGTGTCTATCCGATAGAGACGGAGGATTTCGAGAACTTGCGTGCCTCATTGGAGAAACTGCAACTCAACGATGCCTCACTCACCTTCCAACCCGAGTCGTCGGTGGCGCTGGGCTTTGGTTTCCGATGCGGTTTCCTGGGCTTGCTGCACATGGAAATCGTGCAGGAACGCCTCGACCGCGAGTTTAACATGGATGTCATCACCACCGTTCCCAACGTGTCGTACCTCGTCTATGACAAGCAGGGTGAGGTAAAGGAGGTGCATAACCCGGCGGGAATGCCCGAACCCACTCTGATAGACCACATAGAAGAGCCCTATATACACGCTTCCGTCATCACGACGGCAAACTTCATAGGTCCCATCATGACGCTCTGTCTGGGTAAACGAGGCGAATTGCTGCGGCAGGACTTCATCAGTGGTAATCGTGTGGAACTGCAATATGCCATGCCCCTGGGTGAAATCGTAATTGACTTCTACGACAAACTGAAGTCGATATCGAAAGGATATGCCTCGTTCGACTACCATCAGGACGGCTATCGGCCTTCGAAACTGGTGAAACTCGACATCCTGTTGAATGGTGAACCCGTTGATGCCCTATCGACACTGACCCATGTGGACAACTCCGTGGATTTCGGGCGTCGCATGTGTGAGAAGTTGAAGGACCTCTTGCCTCGACAGCAATTCGACATCGCCATACAGGCCGCCATCGGTGCAAAGATCAGTGCCCGTGAGACGGTGAAGCAGGTTCGAAAGGACGTGCTGGCAAAATGTTATGGTGGTGACGTCAGTCGAAAGCGCAAACTGCTGGAGAAACAGAAGAAGGGAAAGAAACGTATGAAACAAATCGGCAACGTGCAAGTGCCGCAAAAAGCCTTCCTGGCTGTGTTGAAACTTGATTAATGTACAATCTACGGATGTACAATGTAAATCAGAAAATCGTAAATAGTTTCCATGATCAACACCACACGAGATGTAGCACGCGAGATAGCTCGCCTCTATTGCAAGCTCAGCCCTATGGGGATTGATACCTTGTCGCAGATACTGGTGCCGCTGAAGTTCCAGAAGGGCGACATCGTGTTGCCCGAGGGGGAGGTGTGTCGTGCAATGTACTTCGTGGACCGAGGCATGGTGCGCCAGTTCTATTACAAGAACGGTAAGGACGTGACGGAACACTTCTCCTTCGAAGGTAGAATTGTGTTCTGCATCGAGAGTTTCCTGAAGCAGGAACCCAGCCGACTGATAGTGGAGGCACTGGAGAACTCAGTCCTTTACGCCATTCCTTACGAGCCTTGGCACATGGCGATGTTGCAGAATCAGGAGATGGAGATGCTGTACCGGAAGATACTTGAGCATGCCCTTATCTCGAGCCAGGAACATGCCGACTCGCAACGCTTCGAGAATGCAGCCGAACGCTATGCACGCCTGTTGGCAACGAAACCCGAAATCGTGCTTCGGGCTCCCATGCTTCACATTGCCTCGTTCCTGCAAATGACGCCAGAAACGCTTTCCCGTGTGCGTGCTGCGGAGAATAAAAAGTAAAAGCCCTGACAGAAATGTCAAGGCTTTTTTGTTTATGAGGTAGGATGTATTTTATTTCTTTTCCTCTTTCTTGTTCTTCTTCAGCTTCTCGGCAACCTCAGGCTTTACCTTATAACGCTTGTTCAAGCCCTTCAGCACCTCGTTGGTGATGTCGTACTTCGGGTTGGCAAGAAGCATGTTGTCGCCAGCTTTCGAGAAGATGATATCGTACTTCTTTGTCTTGTTATACATCTTCAGGAACTTCTGCACGGAGTCACGCATTTCGTCGTTATATTTGCTCTGCTCCTCCATGAATGAGGCTTGCAGGCGTTCCGAGAGTTCCTGCAGGGCTTGCTGTTCGGCTTGGAGTGACTGCTGGGCGCGTGTCAACTCTTCCTGACTGGTGAATCCATTGCTCTCGTACTTCTTCTGCATAGCAGCAGCATGCTGTTCCAGTGTGCGTTGCTTGCCCGTCAGTGTGCGCTGTATGTTTTCGCCCTCGATGTTTGCCAATTCGGTGTAATCCTTGCAGAACTGATATTGCGACATCAGCGTGTCTATCTCCACATAAGCCACCTTCAGTGCGGGCTCTTCCTGAGGCTCTTCGGTGGTTTTCTCGTCCTGTTGTGCCTTGTTGCCGCAACTTGTCATTCCCATCAGCCCCATGGCAAGGGCCATCAAATAGATTTTCTTCATTGTATGTTTTTATTAATAACTTTCGTTAGCAGTTCCTTGTGCTCTTTGCGTTCCATAGCGTCCATCGACTGCACGCAATGTATCCCTCTGCGGCGCATCTCCTTGCTCTGTCCGATGTGCTGACTACGAAACTCTCCGCCTCGGAGCCAAATGTTTACGGTCAGCAGCAACATGCAAACAGCAAGAATTGCTGCAATTATGAGCACAAGTTTCAGCATATCGAGTGCAAAGGTACGAATAGAAAATGAGAAAATGAGAAAATGAGGGAGCGAGAAGCAAGAAATTATGTTTTTTTAACGGGTATTTAATATACGAAATCGTTCTTTCGCGCGTTATATAATAATGAATAAGGAATATTTTGTATCTTTGACCTCAAATTCGTAAATAGTAAATCTGTAAATCGTAAATAATTATGAGTTCTTCCCTGAAACCTGCAAGTGTGTTTGAGTGCTTTGCACAAGTTAATCAAGTTCCCCGTCCCTCAAAGCGCGAGGAAAAGATGATAGAGTTCCTTCTGGAATATGGTAAAAGCCTTTCTTTGCCTACCCGTCGTGACGAGGCTGGCAATGTGATTATCACCAAACCTGCAACACCCGGTATGGAGAACCGTCCTACCGTCATTCTGCAGAGTCACATGGATATGGTGTGCGAGAAGAATGCCGATGTTCAGTTCGACTTCGACAGCGATGCCATTCAGACCTATATCGATGGCGAATGGATGCGTGCCAAAGGTACCACATTGGGTGCTGACGATGGCATTGGTGTGGCGATGGAGATGGCAATACTTGCCGCAACTGACATCAAGCATGGTCCGCTGGAGTGCGTCTTCACACGTGATGAGGAGACAGGCCTGACTGGTGCTGAAGGTATGAAGGACGACTTCATGACAGGTCAGTATCTCATCAATCTCGACTCGGAGGACGAAGGCGAGATATTTGTCTCTTGTGCCGGAGGTTGTCGCACGACAGCCACCTTCCACTACGAGGAAAAGAAGACACCCGAGAACCAGTTCTTTGCAGAGCTTTGTATCAAAGGCCTCACGGGTGGACACTCGGGTGACGACATCGATAAGAAACGTGCCAATGCCAACAAACTGCTCGCTCGCTTCCTCTATCAGGAGTTGAAGAAGATGCCCATTCTCCTTGCCGACATTCAGGCAGGCGGACTCCACAACGCCATTCCTCGCGAAGCTCGTGCCACAATTGCTGTTCCCATAGGTGCAAAGGAGTCGTTGCGTGCCGATTGGAACATCTATGCCGCAGAGGTGGAGGAGGAGTACCGTGTGACGGAACCCACCATCGAGTTCCTCATGGAATCGGCAGAACCCACTGCCACTGTAGTGGATAGCTCTACTGGCGAGCGTCTCATCTTTGCCTTGCAGGGAGTCTTCAATGGCGTGTTCGCTATGTCGCAAGATATTGCCCTCGTCGAAACAAGTTCCAATCTGGCAAGCATCCACATGGTTCCAGAGCGTCACACGATAGAGATTAACAGCAGTCAACGAAGCTCCATACTCTCGGCTCGCCACAATGTGGCCAATGTCTTTGAAGCCGTATTCCGGTTGGCTGGTGCTGAGACGGAGACGGGTGAAGGCTATCCTGGTTGGAAACCTAATCCCGACAGTCATCTGCTGAAGGTTGCTGTTGCCGAGTATAAGCGCATCTTTGGCAAGGAGCCCGTAGTTCGTGGCATACACGCAGGTCTCGAGTGCGGTCTCTTCAGTGAGAAGTATCCCAACCTCGATATGGTAAGCTTCGGTCCCACCTTGCGTGGCGTTCACTCTCCCGATGAGAAACTCCTCATCCCCACTGTCCAAATGGTTTGGGATCACCTGCTTGCGATATTGGAAAACATTTAGAAGACTGACCCCTTCCCCTTACCCTCCCCGAGGGGAGGGAGAAGATAAAAGTGAGTATAAAAGGATGAAATCCCATAGACTTCTATTGCGACTGATTGGACTCATACTCCTCCCCTTTGGGGGAGGTTTGTTGGGGGCTTGCGACGATTACGACACGTGGACGACGTCGCCTTCGGCATTGTTGACTTTGTCGGAGGACACCATTGCCTTCGATACCCTTATTACCGATGAAGGTTCCACAACAAAGACGCTAATCGCCTCCAACAAGGGCGACAAGGGCCTGCGCATCCGTCGTGTCGCACTGGGGCAGGGAAAAGAATCACTCTTTCATGTCAATGTCGATGGGCAATATCTCTACGACGGGGTGGGAGAGGATTTCGAAGTCCGTCGCAAGGATAGCATTTATGTTCGCATCGAAGTAAGACTGCCGGTTTCCGACAGCGACTCCATTCTCGCCTATAAGGACGAACTGCATTTTACCCTCGAGAGTGGTGCCACGCAAAAGGTTATCCTCACGGCTTCGGGTATGGATGTCGTCATCCTGCGAGGTGAGGTTGTTACAACAGACCGCACGCTCGATGCCACTCGTCCTTATCAGGTCTTCGACTCGCTTGTGGTTGCCCCGGGTGCTACACTTACTCTTCCCGAGGGTTGTACGCTTATGTTCCACGATGGAACATCACTTCTCGTTCACGGAACACTTAAGGCAATGGGTACATTGGAACGCCCTGTCACCCTGCGAGGAGACCGAGTCGATCGCATGTTCCCTTATCTTCCCTATGACAACACTCCCAACCGCTGGGGCGGACTTCACTTTTTTGCCGATTCTCGCGACAACCATCTTAGGCAATGCGATATTCATTCAGGCGACTACGGCATCGTCTGCGACAGCACAGCAACCCTCGATGCTGACCGCCCCATGCTGGTCATGCGCGACTGCGAAGTCCACAACATCGGCGGTCCGGGTCTTCAGTTCACCCACTGCGTCACGCAGGTCATCGGCACTCAAGTCAGCAATACACTTGGCGCCACGGTAAGTTTGCTGGGAGGCGACCATCTCTTTGTCCACAGCACGCTTGCTCAGTTCTATCCCCTCTCTGCCGACCGCGGTCCCGCCCTTGAGGTTGGCGATTCGCTCCTCATCGGTCTCGACTCCAGTAAGGACTATGAACACATTCCCCTCCAGCGTGCTCATTTCCTCAACTGTGTCATCACGGGCTATGCCGACGATGTTTTCTTCGGTCGTTTCTTCTCGACCACGGTGTCGGATGCACCCTTCCTCTTCCACAACAGCCTCATGCGTACGCCTTATGACGATGACTATCGTTTCCAGCAAGTCATGTTCGATAATCCCGACTCGCTTGAGATTAGTGGCGACAAGCATTTCCGTCTTCTCGACACCTACAACTTCCTCTACGACTTCACGCCCGATTCCCTTTCCGCGATTCGAGGCATGGGCGATGAAGGGGTAGCCCGTCAGTATCCCATCGACCGTCGAGGCATTAATCGCTTTGCCGATGGTCATCCCGATGCTGGTGCCTATGAAGGAGTGTATAAGGAAACGAAGGAGTGAAGGGGTGATGGAACAAAGCCCCTTTCCCCGCTCTCCCCGTGGGGAGAGAGCCTTGCGAAGCAAGAAGAGGTGAGAGCGTGATAAAACTTGTGTAAAGTCCTTAGGCCTTCCGCCATAATGCCTAAGGTACTGCGTCCGAACATCTAATCTCCTCCAACTGAACACCTATTGCCTTCCGCCGTAACGCCTTAGGCCCTAAGCCCTAAGCCCGAAGACCTAAGGTTCTCCCTCCGAACGCCTAAGGTTCTCCCTCCGAACGCCTAAGGTTCTCCCTCCGAACGCCTAATGCCTTCCGATACAACGCCTAAGTGTTTTCCCGTAAAGACGTACATCTTACAAACGAAAGATGTACGTCTTATAGCCGAAAGATGTACGTCTTACAGCTGAAGGATGTACGTCTTACACACGAAAGACTTAGGTCTTCCTTTCACTTCGCCTAAGCGATTCCGCTAAGACGCGCTTGTGATTTGCCTTGAAGCTAAAGGGTTT
>JAGCVH010000095.1 GCA_017962495.1 Bacteroidaceae bacterium | reverse complement strand
CTACGCCACCCAGGTCGATGAATACGCCATAAGAGGTGATGTTCTTGACGGTACCTTCCAGAACCTGTCCCTTTTCCAGTCGGCCCATGATTTCTTGCTTCTGAGCCTCGAGTTCGGCCTCGATGAGGGCCTTGTGGCTGACAACGACGTTCTTATACTCTTGGTTGATCTTCACAACCTTGAACTCCATCGTCTTGCCAACGAATATGTCGTAGTCGCGGATGGGCTTAACGTCAATCTGGCTGCCGGGAAGGAATGCTTCGATGCCGAATACGTCGACAATCATACCACCCTTTGTGCGGCACTTGATAAAGCCCTTGATGATTTCTTCTTTCTCCATGGCCTCGTTGACGCGGTCCCAAGAACGGCTTGCACGAGCCTTCTTGTGGGAGAGAATCAGTTGACCCTTTTTGTCCTCTTGGTTTTCGATGTAAACCTCAACGGTGTCACCAACCTTCAGGTCGGGATTGTAACGGAATTCACCTGCGGGGATAATGCCATCGCTCTTTGAGCCGATGTTGACAACAACCTCGCGCTTGTTAATAGAGATAACGGTTCCGTCTACGACCTTATGGTCGTCAATTTTGTTCAGCGAGCTTTCATAGGCGCTCTCTTGTGCATCGCGGCTCACGCCGTTGCTTGCATCACCGTTGGCATAGGCTTCCCAATCGAAACCTTCCAGGGGTGCGACATTTTTGTAATCTGTCATGTTAATTAATTGTTTTTTAATAAATTAAATAGAGTTAGACATTATGTTGATACAAACTCGGGCGCAAAGGTACAAAAAAAGCGGCGAACGGCCAAAATAGTTCGCCACTTTTTTCTTAGTATGTTGTGTTTCAGTTTTGTTTCCCAAGAATAATGTTCACTAATGCAGTGACGTCAGCAATACTAATGTCTCCATCCTGATTGACATCGGCTGCAACGTGGTCATATTGATAAGGCTGTATGTTATCCTTGCCCAAAATGATGTTGACGAGTGCCGTCACATCGGCAATCGATATCTCCCCATCTTTGTTGACATCGCCGAAGATAAGTGTATTGTCCACTTCTTCGTAAAGGCTTAATCCGAACTGGACAACCACAGGGGCATGGTCTCCAAGTGGATTGCCTGAATCGTTGACATAATTTGCAGTATCACGTACATAACTTATGGGGGTCAGTTTCATCTTATTACTCCCCTTGGGATTAATGTATAAAATCTTATCCACAACCTCATTGCCTATAGTGCCTTCGCCTACCGTGGGATAAACATTGTTATGGGCTAACTCGACCCAAACATCGCTTACGTCGTAGTTGCTCGCAAGGATGTCGAAGAAGTTGGCTTTGATGTCGTTTCGGGTGTATCGGCAGTTGGTATCACCCATAAATATTTTCGGACGGTCGGTGTTGCCTTTGTTGATAATAGCATTAGCAATCTGCCTTAATTGCGCCGCGCAACTTTCAATAGCATTCTCCCCGCCAGCGTCCATGTGCGTGATGAAAACATCCAGCTTGTCACCAGAAGCTAATGTTACTTCGTAATATCGATAACCCTTCTTGATATACTGGTTGCCATCCGTGCTTGTGGTCGAAGTAAATTGGACATAACTCTCGTTGGCGAACGATGCTGTGGCATTGCGTGTGGCAAACTCCATACCATCGGTATTGGCAGCGGAAATGAGGTTGGTGAGATTTACGGAGCCTCGGAAAGTTCCCCATGTATAACCACTGATGTTTGATTTTAATTCGCTGTCATAATCAAAGTCTTCTTGTATGGCAACGATGTCATATTTATTATTATTTAGGTATGTGCTGATGAGTTTTGTTCCGTTTGAACCAGGTCCATCGCTATTGATGAGAGTGGGTAATCCGTCTACGTTTAATGTTGCTGCAGAGAATGTGTTGACGGCATTGGCAGGTTCTACCTTCAGTGTCGCATCATTGCGTGTTGTCTTGAAATAGATACGTCCTGCGGGGAAACCCAATTCCGACTTGGTTGGGTTTCCTGTAAGACCGTCTTCAGGTGTACCTTCCGAATATACCATGCCCAAAAGGTTTCCCGTTAGCATGTAGCGGCCAGCGACAGGCGCATCATAGTAGTACCAGATGTTTGGAGTGAGAATCGTGCTCTCATCGTTTGGTAGGAGAGGTGTGTAGCCATAGTACTTTAGGCGTACATCATCGATTTTAAAGAAACCGATAGGGTCGTTGGGATGCTCTTCTCCGCCGCGTCCTTCGCTCCACCAATCCACGTCGTCGCGAGAAGCCTTGATGGTAATGGAATTGTTCGTCCCATCAAGAGTGATGGTGTGAGATACTTCGATGCCCACATCGGCACCTCGACCAACAACCGAAGTACTATTGTCATTTACTGTAAAGTTTACTGAGTAACGGTCTTCCCATGTTCCCACGAGGGCAGATATCTTATATGTTCCATTAGGAAGGTTGCTGATAGTTTGTTCTACACTTACGCCGTTCCACCAACAGTAAAAGTTTCCACAGCGTTTTCCTTCCATTCCCGTGAGAGTGTAGTCCCTTGCACCCATATCGTTTCCTTCGGCGGGCATCATTGTCCATCCCGTCATGTCCCCAGTCTCGAACGAAGGATTTGTGATGTAGTATGTAGCATCTACGGGATTGCCAAAGCTAGCTGAAGGGAATGCGGCACGTACGGTGGCGTCATGGAGACTTTCGAAGGTTGCCTTTGGGATGCGGAACAAGCGATAGTGCCCGGCCATGTCACCTTCGGTGTTCTTGCGATTAAGAGCCATTGTTTCCCCTTCTTTTACCTCTTTATCCCAAGGCCCAAGGAAACCACTAGCCCAGTCTCCGCTGGAGATAGGATACTTGCCGCTTTCAAATGTCCAGTAGCCATTCTGGAAGGAAGGGGTCAGGCAGTCCCACTCGCTCATGTCGTGCTCCCAATAGAAACCTGCAAAATAGAGGTAACCTTGTCCTTCGTTGGTCTGAAAGAGACATACATTGTGATAAAGATTGCGAAAACCAATGAAGTCGCCACTCTTCTCTATAATCCAGAAGTTCTTTCGATTAAGTACGGGGTCTTTGACTGCCGACTGGTAGCACATGGCAAGGGAATTATCAGGAGCCCAGCCTGCCTTGCGATCTCCAGCATTGCATATGCCCACATAAAGTTCCGTGTTTTCAGCAGAACAAAGGGCGTAGTAATAATTACCAGTGAGCAAGTCGGAAGTACTGGTGACTTCGGTAAATCCACGTTCAGATGTGAAGTAAGTGGTGTAGTCCACTTGTGCCTGGACAGTATGGACGCCCATTGCAAAGAACAACGAGATGAGTAGAAATTTAATGTCTTTTTTCATGATATTATTGCTTATTGGTCGCAAAGATACCAAAAAATTTTCAATCTTTGAAAAAATATGTTTAACTTTGCGCTATATGATGTAATAATATGTTTGTCATGAAAAAGGATATCGGAAAGACTTTAACTATTGGCATCCTGACTTCGGGTGGGGATGCACCAGGTATGAATGCGGCCATCAGAGCCGTCACTCGTGCAGCTATTGCCAACGGCATGCGAGTAATGGCCATCTATCGTGGCTATGAAGGACTGATTAATGACGAGGTTCGCGAGTTTAAGACAGAGGACGTGAGTGGTATCATCCAGCGTGGCGGTACTATCCTTAAGACGGCTCGCAGTAAGGAATTCATGACTCCGGAAGGGCGTAAGAAGGCCTTCAAGGTTATGCAAAAACGGGGCATCAATGCCCTTGTCGTCATTGGCGGCAATGGTTCGCTGACGGGTGCGCGCTTGTTTGCTCAGGAGTATGATATTCCGTGCATTGGTTTGCCAGGTACCATCGATAATGACTTGTCGGGAACGGACTCGACTATTGGTTATGATACGACGTTGAACACCATTATGGAGTGTGTCGACAAGATTCGTGATACGGCCAACAGCCACGAGCGCATCTTCTTTGTCGAGGTAATGGGTCGTGATGCTGGCTTCCTGGCTCAGAACAGTGCTATTGCGGCAGGTGCTGAGGCGGCTATTATTCCAGAGGATTCCACAGGTGCCGATCAGTTGGAGCACTTCATAGGTCGTGGCATTCGTAAGTCTAAGTCTTCCAGCATCGTTATAGTCAGTGAGAGCCCCAAATGTGGTGCTATGTACTATGCCGAACGAGTGAAGAAGGAGTATCCAGAGTATGATGTTCGTGTCTCCATCCTTGGCCACCTGCAACGTGGTGGAAGTCCTTCGGCAGGCGACCGCATTCTGGCCAGTCGCATGGGTATGGGTGCCATTCAAGCGTTGCTCGACGGACAGCGCAATGTGATGATAGGCATTCGCAATGATGAAATCGTGTATGTTCCTTTCTCTATGGCTGTGAAGAGCGACAAGCCCTTGAAGAAGGACGTTATCGATGCCTTGAACACGCTTTCGATTTAGGCAGGGGCTATCATCACGCATATGCCTTATACCGATGTGCCTTAGGCCTTCTTTCATCGAACCTATGTTCAAGTCGCATCGAACTTATGTTCAAGTCGCATCGAACCTATGTTCAAGCTTCATCGAACCTTAGGTCTTAGTTGCTCAAGCCTTAGGCGTTACTTGTACAACCTTCAGGCCTAGGTTGTACAACCCTTAAGGCAAGATTGTACAACCCTGAAATGCGGGTTCTTTATGCGCGCGCGTACCATATAATATTTATGTGTGTATGCACGTGTGTCATTCTGTCAAAACGAATCGTTTTCTCTGTCACAATGTCACGAACCTTTTGACTTAGGTCAATAAAGGCCTGTCTTTATGTTAAAAAACATGTTTTTATTTGGTCTGATACGGAAAATGGCAGTAACTTTGCACCGTCATCTAATAAAAGAGACCCCTGGCGAGGGGCGAGAATAACTAAAACGTATCGACAAGAAAGAGAAGGTCGGACGTATTATTAAACACTAATTAAGGTAAAAAGATTGTAAGCTATGAAAAAGATGATGATTCTGGTAAGCACCATCATGATGGTAGCTACCGCAAACGCAAACAATGTAGAGACAAAGCCTTTTGAAGGCGTAGATGTGAATGTTCCCGCTTGTGTCCGTTTCATCAACGGCCAGAACTATGAGATGGGAGTACGCAGCACCGATAGCATCGCAGCACGTAATATACTATGGTCCATCGAAAATGGCGTACTGAAGATTCGTTCCCGTCGAACAGTGTCTGAAGACAACCAGAAAACAAATGTTTGCATCACGATTGTCTCGCCTGTAGAACCGAAACTGACCGTTGGTCGCAACTTTGAAGTCTCTTCTGTAAAGGGACGCAAAGACGTGGCTATGGCAAAGTAAGTGAAATGAAAAAAAAGTAAAAAAAACAGTAAAAAGTTTTGGTAGTATAGGAAAAAGTCGTACCTTTGTACCCGCAATTGAGGAACAGAGGTTCCGACAGGGCGCTTAGCTCAGCTGGTTCAGAGCGTCTGCCTTACAAGCAGAGGGTCGGCGGTTCGAATCCGTCAGCGCCCACAAACAAGCAAAATGGCTCCTTAGCTCAACTGAATAGAGCATCTGACTACGGATCAGAAGGTTGTGGGTTTGAATCCCGCAGGAGTCACTTTCCTTGTGCGCGGAAGCCGCAGATAAGTGCGAGGGTGGTTACCAGAGTGGCCAAATGGGGCAGACTGTAAATCTGCTGGCTTACGCCTTCGGTGGTTCGAATCCATCACCACCCACTTCTTTGACAGATTGAAACGGTGCGTTAGTTCAGCTTGGTTAGAATACATGCCTGTCACGCATGGGGTCACGGGTTCGAGTCCCGTACGCACCGCAGCTAAAAGCCTTCCTCTTGGGAGGCTTT